>CANHAR010000236.1 GCA_947458495.1 Gammaproteobacteria bacterium
TACCGCCATTGTCGTTATAACCCATGACCTGGCCATCGCGGCACAGTGCCCTCGTCAGATCCGCATGCGCGATGGCTGTATTGTTGAGGATCAAGGGAGAGGGCTGACGTGATACCTTTGCGTTCCGTTCAACTCAGCTTTGCTGACCTGGTGCGACTTGCCAGTCACGGTCTGCGGGCGCATCCACTGCGCGTTGTGCTGTCGGCGCTTGGCATTGCTATCGGCATCGGCGCCATGTTGGCGGTGGTTGGTATCTCCGCTTCCAGTCGTGCGGAGTTGAATAGTCAACTTGACGCGCTGGGCACTAATTTGTTGACCGCGCAGCCCGGCACCCGATTCACCGGTGAGGCGGCGACGTTGCCCGACGAAGCGCCCGACATGATTGGGCGCTTATCCGCCGTACAAGCGGTCAGTGCTATTGGTCTGCTTGATCTGAACGCGTACCAGCATAACCATATCCCGACCATTCAGACCGGTGGAGTTGTTGTGTACACCACAACGATTGATCTGCCTGATACGGTGGGCGCAGTGATGGCAGCGGGGCGCTGGCTTGATGAGGCAAGGGCAGAATTTCCGGCGGTTGTGCTTGGACAACGTGCCGCTGCGCGCCTCGGTATCAGCAAGCGGCAAATGGGCGTGCAAATCTGGCTGAGTCAACGCTGGGTGACGGTCACAGGCATACTTGAACCCGTCACGCTTGTCCCTTCGCTTGATTTTGGGGTGTTCCTTGGCTGGCCAGCGGCAGCTCACTATTTTGATATCGATGCCGACATCACCATGGTATTTGTGCGCGCCGATCCAACAGCAGTGGCCGAGGTTTCAGCCGTGCTTGGCAAGGCAGCAAATCCCTCTGATCCGAACGAAGTGCAAGTCTCTCGTCCCTCTGATGTCCTGGCTGCGCAGGCAGCAGCCGATCTGGCATTCACCGGCCTGCTGGTTGGACTCGGGGCGGTTGCACTGCTGGTCGGCGGTATCGGGGTTGTTAATACGATGGTGATTTCCGTCCTGGAGCGCCGTGCCGAAATTGGCTTGCGGCGCGCACAAGGTGCAACCAGAGGCCACATCAGAATTCAGTTTTTAAGTGAAGCCCTGCTGCTCTCATGCCTCGGTGGCGGCGCCGGGATAGTCATCGGCGCATTGGTAACCGCCGGTTATGCGACCCTCCAGCAGTGGCCTCTCGCGCTTCCGCTCTGGGCCGTGGTGGGTGGACTGCTGGCGACACTGGTCATTGGCGGTGTTGGCGGACTCTACCCGGCCTTGCGCGCTGCGGAACTGTCGCCAACGGAAGCCTTGCTTTCCGGCTAGAGACTTCGGTCGCCCAGCCATCCAGCCCGCAGGCGCTGATTCGCCTCCGCAGCATCCTCATCCACGTCTACCTCAAAGTCACCGCGCACAGGATTCAGCGTCACTGGCAAGGTTTTCAACAAGCCATCACGGAACAGCGTGAACTCAACCTCATCACCCGGGTTATAACGCCGCAGCAGCGCGTCGAGGTTGTCACCAATACGAACGCCATTCAGCGCCAGCAGTTCATCACCAGCATTGATGCCCGCACGCCAGGCGGCACCGTCAAGGCGCGGCGACGTTACCACCGGCGGATTGCCGCGCAATGAAACATCCAGCGATACCTGCACCGGCTCTTCGCTGGTATCTTCGCGCTCCAGCACCCAGCCTATGGATTGCAGCGCGTCTTCTACCGGCAAGGGCTGTGTGTCGTAGACCCAGCCGTCCAGTTGTTCGGCCAGTGCATCACCACCGGCTTGCGCCAGGCGCTCGCGAAAATCTGCATAAGTAAAGCCTCCGTCCCCAAGCGGGAAATCGTCGTACATGCGGGTCATCACCGTATCGAGGCTGCGGTTGCCGTCACTGATGCGGCGGATTTCCAGATCCAGCACCAGCCCCAGCAGTCCACCTTGACTATAAAACGACACGGTGCGATTGGGTTTGTCTGCCGCGCGGTCGGCGCCGCGGTGAAAACCTTTGGTCCAGGCTTCGAGGCTGGCACGCGCCAGTGTGTCCTGGTTGTAGCCGGGCGCATCCACCACGCTGCTGATGAGCTCAGCCAGCTGATCGCGGTAATCGTCCACTGGTACCAGACCAGCGCGCACCGGCAGTAACTGGTCGTAGTAACTGGTCAGGCCTTCGGCAACCCAGAGCAGTTCTGTGTAATTGATGTTCTGGTAGTCATAACGGTCGATGGCCTCCGGGCGGAAGCGTTTGACGTTCCAGGTGTGGAAAAACTCATGGGCCATCAGCGCCAGAAAACCCTGCCAACGCTCTTTGTCCCAGAAGGCGCGAGGGTCAGCATGCACCACGGTGCTGTTGTAGTACTCGGTACCACCACCCAGGCCGTCGCCGCTGTGCAAGATAAACAGGTAATAATCCGTCGGCAACCCGGTATCCGACCCGGCAAATACCTCGACGCTTGCGGTGACGATGGCGCCGATATCATGGGCGAGTCGCTCCTCGTCGTGATCCCAGATGCCATGAATCAGAAAATCGACGGTGATGCCCGAGGCTTCAAAGGTCACCAGATCAAAGCTGCCGATCTCAATCGGTGAATCCACAAGGCGGTCATAGTGCGGCGCCACAAAGCGCCCTTGCTCGGGCTGTTCCATGCCGGCGGCGGCCTTCCAACCCGTCGGCAGATCGATGGTGACCTCCAGAGGCTGATCACGAAGCGCATCAGCATATACAAACACCGCGGCCGGATTCAGAAACGCATGCTCGGCATCCACATGGCGGGTGCGATCGTTCAGACTGTCGGCATACACCCGGTAGCGCACCACCACGTCACCGTTGCCGGCGTCAGATCTGCGGACCCGCCACGACGAGGTCGCGGTCTGCTCAAAGGGCAGCGCATTGCCATTGCCATCGCTGACCTGCATACCAGACACCGTGCCCACAAAATCCATGACCAGATACAAACCAGATCGCCAGATGGGCAGGTGAAAATCCAGCGTGTCGCCGGTCACGTCGCTGAAGCGCGCTTCGATAATGACCTGTTGCATGGCGCGCTCAGATAAATCCACCCGATAGCGGGTTTCAGCGGCGCTTGCTGTCCAGCTCAGGCAGAACAGGAACAGCGCGAGCAGCACCGCCGAGAGGGGATGGGGGGCGGGTCTGGCATGTGTTTGTTTAAGGTTCATACACTTTCCTCCGAAGATGCTGAAGGATAACCGAAAAGCATGGGGGCACAAATTAAGGGTTGTGACGTATTGATTTACCAAAGCCAACCAAATGTTCCTGGCGCTATGTCGCCATGAAGGCTGTTATCTCCCGCCAACCGACAACCTGGCAGTGACCGCGCTGCCAGTTGCCAGTTCCTCCAAAGACCAGTAGCGGCGGCAAGGCATCGTTGCCAGCAAACGACAACCATTTGTCTGGGCCGTTCAGCCAATCGCAGGCAAATGTTGCACCCGACTTGATTTCCACGGCCTGCAACCCTTCCGGGGCTTCGTAGAGCAGATCCATTTCATGGCCAACATTGTCACGCCAGAAGCACAGATCCGCAGGCCGACCGCTGTTGTAGCGCTGCTTGATAAACTCACTGACTATAAAACTCTCAAACAAGTGACCGCGCTGGGCATGAGTGGCAAGCGCATCCGCACTGTGTATGCCCAGCAACCAGGCCATGAGACCCGTGTCCAGAAAGTACAGCTTGGGTGTTTTAACCAGCCGCTTTCCAAAATTGCGGTGATAGGGCTGCAGTCGCACAACCAGGTAGCTGGCTTCCAATACGCTCAGCCACTCCCGCACAGTCACTGCGGAAATTCCGCAATCAGCGCCCAGCGCTGTCAGATTGAGCAACTGCCCAGAGCGCGCCGCGCACATGCGCAGGAAACGCTGGAACTGAGACAAATCGCGCACTGCGAGCAATTGCCGCACATCGCGCTCAATATACGTGTTCACATAATTTGCAAACCAGTCGTCCGCACGCAGTTCCCGATCATACAAAGCAGGATAACTGCCTTGCCACATCAGGGTATCCAGCTCCGGCAGCAGCGCTGCTGCGGACAGTTCGCCGGCGCTTAGCGGCAGCAGTTCAACACGGCCTATACGACCGGCCAACGATTGTGTGAGATTGGAAACAAATTCAAACTGGGCAGA
>CANHAR010000237.1 GCA_947458495.1 Gammaproteobacteria bacterium
CCATCAAAAAAGGTATGTTCGCGGCCGTGTGTGTAATCGATGATCTGGTCAGGCACGGCAATTACACCTGGCCCCATCTCGGCATGAATACCGCCAACTGCATTGACGGCCAGAATTGCAGTGGCCCCCGCTTCTCGCAGCGCAAACACGTTAGCCCTGTAGTTGATACGGTGAGGCGGCAGCGCATGCCCGGGGCCGTGTCTTGGCAAAAAACCAATCTCTTGACCAGAGTCGCCCAATTTGCCACACGCAAGCGTAACAGTCTCATCGGAATACGGCGTTGAAATAACAATTTCGCGACTTGCCTTAAAGCCAGGCAGCTGTGTAAATCCGGTACCACCAATAAAAACCAACATAAAACATTATGCCTCTCGCCCGCTACTCTGATGCAGCCGATTCTTCCAGCTGACTGACAGCAGCGCAACAGAATTAAGTGTGAATTGACATTGCTGCACGCTACAACACTAAAATGCCGGAAACAGACATGCGCGGATTTGTTGACAAATGATCACACGCTGGCAAAACAAGCTCTTGGACACACTGTGGCGGGAACACCGGCGCTTGCCGCTCAGTGCCGCGCACAAAGTGTATAAATTACTTGCCCGACGTAATCGTATTCCTGACGACACATTCACGCAGCTTTTTTATGGTTTGCATTACGAAGGAAAATTAAACAACAACGTTGATGCTGCCATCTATTTTTTGGGCGCCTTTGAAAAACCCCTGCTGCATTTTATGGAGGACACCTTGCGTGCCCTGGCGCCTGCACAGGGTGTTTTGGTAGATGTCGGCGCAAACGTCGGGCAACACTCGCTATTTATGTCACGCAGCGCAGCGCAGGTAATCGCCTTTGAGCCATATGAACCGGTGCGTTTGCGACTACTCCACCAGATCAAACTGAATGGCATCCGCAATATCGAAGTTCATGCAACGGGCTTGAGTGATAGCAGCCGCACCTTGCCATTTTATGCACCGGTTGGCAGCAACGCAGGTATTGGATCGTTTGATCATAAAAGCATAAAAAAGGGCAATATCGCAATTGGTGAGTTAGCGACTGTCAGCGGTGATGAACACTTTGAACAACACAGACCCGCGCGACTTGATATGTTGAAAATTGATGTTGAGGGGTTTGAAAGATCGGTACTGCAGGGGCTTAAAAAAACATTGCAATTCTATCGGCCGCTTGTGATCTGTGAAATGACCTACGGAAATACCGACTCCTTTAAAACATCAGAAGACATCATCAACAACCTTCCAGAAAATTACACTCTGTTGTGTTTTGACCGGCGACGGGCCGATGGCCGTAAACGACAACGAGACAATGCCAGGGCTAGATACACTGGTTTATACCGCCTGATGCCCTATCCGGGCCCCCTTGTCAGCGGACAAGACGATGTGATCTTATGCCCTCACGAACTGCTCGGGAAAATCCCCTTTACCAATAATAAAAATTGACAGGCCCGTTGTTATGTCAGAACTCGTCAGGTCGGCAGCTCCTCTGCAGAAAGTCAGACGTTTTACAAAAGTAAAAAGATCGTTGCTGTTGCTGATGCTGCTATTTCAGTTCCATGATGTATCCGCACAGGCACCCGCCGAACCACTGGCCGGCGAACCACTGGCCGGCGAAATTATGGCAACCAGCATCAGATTTCTGCCAGACACCTCCATCCGCATTGATGGCGCACTTGACGACGCTGTGTGGAGCACACTTGCGCCGGTTGGTGAACTGCGGGTAACAGAACCTGACACGCTTGAGCCATCTTACTATCCCACTGAAACCCGGATGTTCTACACCACCGATGGACTTTACATTGGGATTCAAGCCGTACAGCCGGCAGGAACCCAACTGGCCAGACTGAGCTCGCGTGACGCCGACATCAACCGCGATGGCGTTACCGTTTTTCTGGATACCTCGGGTGATGCGCGTTACGGCTATTTCTTTGGTGTGAATCTTGGGGGCACCTTGACCGACGGCACCATTTTGCCGGAGCGCCAATTGAGCAACCTGTGGGATGGCCCCTGGACCGGGGAAATACGCGAGACGGCTGACGGGTATCAGGTGGAGATGTATCTGCCCTGGTCAATGATGACCATGCCGGCGCTGAGCAGCGACAACCGGAAACTGGGCATTGGCATCAGTCGCCGTGCGGCGTGGCTGGACGAGAGCTGGAGCTGGCCGGCACTGCCTGAAAGTCAGGCCCGATTTTTGTCCGGACTGCAGGCACTGACGCTGGAAGAGTTAACTGAAGTGAGCACAGAGGGACTGATTTTTTATCCGGCAGTCTCTGGTACTGCGGATCAGTTGCGATCAGCACAAGACATCAGAGCCGGTGCTGATCTTTACTGGCGCCCAGGCTCCAATATGCAGATCAGTGCCAGTTTGTTGCCAGACTTTGGCGTTGTTGAATCCGATGATGTGGTGGTCAACCTGACCGCATTTGAAGTGTTCTTCCCTGAGAAGCGTCCGTTTTTTCTGGAAGGTAATGAGATCTTTGTCACCTCTCCCCGCTCAGCCGTACGCAGCGCCGCCACCAGTACCGGTGCACGACAGGTGTCCAATAACTTTGCATTGGAACCCACCACGCTGCTGAATACGCGGCGTATCGGCGGCGCACCGGAGAGACTACAGCTTGCGCCTGGGCTGACGGTTGCTGACCATGAACTGAGCAAACCCAGCGAGTTGTATGGCGCCACCAAAATTACCGGACAACAGGGCAGTTTGCGCTACGGGCTGATGCTGGCCAGTGAGGAAGACACCTCCGTGTACGCCCGCGACATTCTGGGTAACGAAGTTGCTCTGGAGCAACAGGGGCGAGACTTTGGCGTCATGCGTCTACTGTACGAGAACACCACTAATGGCCGGCGCAGCATTGGCGTTATGTCTACACTGGCAGATCATCCGGACAGCGAGGCGCGCACCCATGGTGTTGATCTGCACTATGTCAGTCCGCGCAGCCGCCTGATTGGTGATGTACAACTGATCAACTCGGACGTTAACGGTGTGCAGGGCAACGGCATGTACCTTGATGTCAACTATGTGCCGCAACAGGGCACCTTGCACCGGTTCTCCTTTGATTATCTGGATGACAAACTGGATGTCAGTGACCTTGGTTTCCTGCGTCGTAATGACATCAGCACGCTGCGACATACCTTTAATCGACAAAGCTCGGCGTCGCAGCGTTTTCGTTTTGTAAACCATAACATCACCACCAGTTACGAACGCAATACCGCCGGACGTATGGTGGGTGCCTCGCTCTACTACCGAAATACGCTGACCTTGCAGAACCGCAATCAGCTTAACTCGACGCTGATTTTCAGACCGGAGCGCTGGGATGACCGCACCACCAAAAACAATGGTAGCTATCGTTTTGCGCAAGGCGGCCAGCTTGATTTCGCATACGGGACAGATACCAGCAAGGTGCTCAGCAGCAGTATCGGTATCAGCGCCAGCACTGAGGCATTGGGCGATGTAACCTACCAATCCAAAGTCGGGCTGACTTACAAACCCAACGATCGCCTCTCCGTGGACATGGACCTGACATACCGGAAAACCGACAATTGGGTTATCTACCTGAGCGGCACCACGCTGGGCAGTTATGATGCAGTGCAATGGCAACCCGAAGTGGATGTCTCACTGTTTCTGAGCGCTCGTCAGCAGTTGCAATTCTCGCTGCAGTGGATTGGCATCAGGGGCAGCACCAGCGCCCTGTTGCGAGCGCCGCAGGGGTACGGTGAGTTGCAGAGACTCGCGATACCGGCCAGCAATCTGCCGGCTTACGACTTACGAATCAGTCGGGCAACCGCACAGATCCGATACCGCTGGGAGCTGGCTCCGCTGTCAGATCTGTTTATTGTGTATACCCGCGGTGGCAATGTGCCCAGAGGGCAAGCCGATGAGTTTGGGGACATGTTCACACAAGCACTGACCGACCCGGTGATCGACAGACTGGTCATCAAACTGAGATATCGTTTCGGACTATGAAAATCAACGCCAATTTTAATGAACGTGTAGTCATTAATGCCAATGTGGTGAACTGGACGCCGACTCCAATGCCAGGAGTCGAGCGAA
>CANHAR010000238.1 GCA_947458495.1 Gammaproteobacteria bacterium
CGTGAGGTTTCTGTCAGCAACGCCATGCTGGAGGCATTAAAACGCTACCGCCTTGCACGCGGTCTGACACCCCTGCCCGCGCCCGGTGAATCAGCGCCGCTGGTGCATAAAACCCGCGGTAAAGGCGGTATCACCAGCACCCGGCAGATTCGCGGAATTGTGCAGAAATGTTTCGATCTGTCTGAAGATAAACTGCGCTCGGAAGGGTCTTTGGAGGAAGCAGACAGACTCGCCGGGGCAACCGTACATTGGCTGCGCCACACGGGGATATCAGAAGATGTGAAGTACCGGCCACGTGAGCATGTGCGTGACGATGCCGGACACGGGTCGAGTGCCATTACTGATCGATATATTGATGTTGAGCGCGTTGAGAGACATAAAAGCGCGCGCAACAAGCGTATAAAACATGACTGAAATATGGCATTGCTGTCACGTAAAGTCACCTTGATAACCTTGACAGAGCGCAATCAAACGTAATATCAAGAGTCATTGTTTCAGGATCGTTGAAAGACGCTCGTAATCATGAACATTCATCATGCGAGGTAAGAAGTTGGGTACTGCAAATCAAGAGATCAAGCACGGCGTGCCACTAAAACCCTGGTATAGAGCCATGCAAAACACCGGTAGCGCTGTCGGTAAGTCTCTGCTGTTGGCCTTGCTGCTAAACGCACCTCTGGCTGTTGCTCAGGATGCTGTGACTCAGGACGCTGTGGTGGAAGCCGCCGCGGAGGAAGAAGTCCTTGCTGTACTCAGCGTTGATGCGCTGTATCAGGATATGGAACCGATTCCGGTGTATGGCCGCACAACGATTGAACTGTTACGCGAACTTGAAACCAAGCATTATTCCCCAGTTAGTTTTGATGACCGCTTTTCCTCCGAGCTGTTTGATTATTACCTTGAAGCGCTGGATGGTCAGAAGCTGTATTTTCTGAGTTCTGACGTGCTTGCCCTGTCCTCTCTGCGTGCCACACTTGACGATACACTCAAATCGGGTGACCTGCAGCCGGGATTTGATATCTATAACCTGTACCACAAGCGACTGTTGCAGCGTCTGGTGTGGGCGGTAGAGTTTGTTGAAGGCGGGCTTGATTCGCTGGATTTTTATTCGCAGGAAGAATTGCTGATTGATCGCGAAGAAGAACCCTGGGCTCAGACCATAGAAGAGCTTGATGACCTTTGGCGTCAGCGCATCAAGAGCAGCGCGCTCAGTCTGTCTTTGACGGGTATGGAGCTGCCACTGATTCAGGAGCGTCTGAGTAAACGTTTCCGCAATCAACTGACGCAAATTGCAAAAACCAACGATCGCGACGTGTTCCAGGCGTATCTGGCCACGGTGGCACGAACCGTTGATCCTCATACCAGCTACTTTTCACCCCGTGACTCTGAAAACTTCAACATGGGGCTGCGCGGGTCTCTGCAAGGCATTGGCGCACAGCTGACCTCCGAGGATGAGTACACCAAAGTTGCGGAGCTGATTAAGGGCGGGCCAGCTGAGCAGGCCGGCGAGCTAAAGGCTGGCGATCGCATTATTGGTATTGGCCAGGGCGTTGATGGCGAGATGAAAGACGTCATCGGTTTGCGACTTGACGATGTTGTTGATCAGATTCGCGGGGAAAAAGGCAGCACGGTCAGGCTTAACGTTATTCCGGCCGAGGGCGGCGGTGAAGTGGCAGCCCGAGAGATAGTAATTGTGCGTGACATGGTCGAGCTGTCTGAGCAATTTGCCCGCAGCGATGTGATCGACATTGAAGTTGAAGATCAGATCTACAAAGTGGGTGTGATCACACTGCCCTCCTTCTATTTCGACTTTGAGGCCGCCGCCGCAGGGTTGCCAAATTACCGCAGCTCCGCCCGCGATGTGCGCGCATTGCTTGAGGAATTAAATCAGCAGGATGTTGAAGCGGTCGTTGTTGATCTGCGCTATAACGGCGGTGGATCGCTCAATGAGGCTAATGAGCTGGTGGGTCTGTTTATTGAATCTGGCCCAACGGTGCAGATCCGTTATTCCGGCCAACGTAATGGCTTTGTCCGATCATACGGTGACTCTGATGCCGGTGTTGTTTATGACGGACCGCTCGCTGTTCTTGTAAACCGTGCCAGTGCGTCTGCCTCTGAGATTTTTGCCGGGGCTATTCAGGATTATCAGCGCGGTGTGGTGCTGGGCGGTCAAACCTTCGGCAAGGGTACAGTGCAGGAAATCATTCCAATGAATTATGGACAGGTCAAATTGACCCGTTCCAAGTTCTATCGAATTTCCGGTGCCAGCACTCAGAACCGAGGTGTCTTGCCGGATATCAATTTCCCGGATCGTTATCAGACCATCGAAACTATGGGCGAAAGTAATCTGGATGGCGCATTACCCTGGGATACCGTGCGTCCGGTTGAGTTCCGCACCTATCTCCCTATGCGCGACATCATGCCAGAGCTGCAAGCCCGGCATGAAGAGCGCGCGGCGCAGGATCCGGATTTTATCTTCCTTAACGATACCGTGGAGCGCATGCTGGAAGCGCGTCAGCGCACCACAATTCCTCTGAATCGTGATGCGTTGAAAGCGCAGCGTGATGCAGACCGACGTGCAGCATTTGACGCCAACAACCTCAGGCTGCTTGCAAAGGGACTGCCTCTGGAAGTGTGGGTAGATGAAGAATCTGACGAGGAACTTGACGCTGAACTGGCTTTATTGTCGACCGAGAGTGAAGAGGATGAGGAAGCCAGTGAAGAAGATCCCTTGTTGCAGGAAAGCGGACGTGTGCTGGTGGACATGGCGGAACTGCTGGGTAGCCCCATGAGCGCGGCTGAAGTCGATGCTCCTGTTCAGTCTGCATCGGTAGCGGTTACGTTGCCCAATCAGACTGCGGAAGAGAACTGAGTTCCTGAAAAAATTAGCCGGGAATCAGCGGTGAAAAGGTAAAAAAACGGGCGCACACAGCGCCCGTTTTTTTTGCCTGATCGCAACCCTGATCGCAACTCAGTGATCATCGGGCCAGATAGGCCCTCGCCTGTAGTCCTGCCAGCGTTACAAGGTCGCCCATGGCGACGTTTACATCGATCAAATGCAGTCCCCAGCCAGCGTTGACAGTGCCGTCGGCATTCATCACATCACCACTGATGGTATCGGTGCGCGGATCTGACGGGTCGGCGTTAACCGTCACTTGCAGATAGGAAAACTGACCATTGCTGACACACTCACCGGTTAACAAACCTGGCACAGACACAAAAGGTGTAGTGACTGATGTGTTATCGGTAAGCCAGGGTGATTGTGTGTTGGATGAAAAACCTTCAGCCGCCGCATTACTCATGTATCCATGCAGTTCGTTGTGGCCATGAGCCAACTGTGCCGGATTGGTACAAATGGCTTTGCTGCCTTCACTATTGCGACCGAACAAACTATTGGCGGGCGGCGGAACGCTGTCTCTGAATGACACATACGACACAATGCAGCCGGTTTGATCACCGGATTCGCATGCTGGCATCTGTTTGAAGGTACCCCCTACCTGAGCCCCTTCCGGCACTTGAGCTGTTGCCCCGAGCAGCATCGCCGAGATGATCTGTTGCTGAACCTCTTTGCCTTCGATCTCGTTGATGATAAGCCGAGAAAGCACACCGGCACCCTGTGAGTGGCCAACCAGAATGACACCGCGGCCTTGATTGTGGTTCTCAAGATAATAGTTCCACGCATTTACGATGTCCTGATAGCCCATTTCCCTGTCAGGTGTAACCGTGGGTGTGCCGCCGCCCAGATTGGCACGCAGCGCGCCCAACGTGACCTGTCGGTAAAGTGGTGCAAAGGTGCGGCACTCTGAGCCCAGTCTGGCGAACTGGCTGCGCACCACGTTCAGCTCTTCGGGGCCGGCAATCATGTCACTGTTAGGCGTCATATCCAGTGATACGGTGGGATAGACGTAAAAACAGTCGACTGGCGCGTCCGGTTGTGCGGCATAGCGTTCCAGGCGGGTATTGCCATCAGCATTAACAACGGTGCTGGTCAAGTCGACAGCGCAGGCGCGCGGATGGTCGGGGCGACACAGCCAGTTATCGGTGTCTGCATAATCAACGCCGGCTTGCGC
>CANHAR010000239.1 GCA_947458495.1 Gammaproteobacteria bacterium
CGCAGGAAGGCCAGTTCTTGTTTAAACACCTGCTCCAGTGTGCGGTGGCTGGTGAACAGGCCGTTGCACATAAACAAGGCCTGCTGACCGCGCTGCACCATGGCGCGCTGCGGCGCCCAGTAATCATATTGTTCGAGTTGCTGTGCAATGCTGCCTGAGGAAACGACAGTACACAAAACCGCAGTACACAAGCGCGCGGTTGTCATGGTGTGTTTATTCATATTGTCACCCAAAAATTTTATACAAACCTTGCATGGGCTTTCAGTTTTCAAGACTCAGCAACTGAGTCATCATTTCCTCTGCTGCGATCACGGCCAATGAGTCAATCATGGCACGTGGGGTGTCATCTCCAATCTCAACGGTAATGGCGGGTACTCCAAACATCTGACTGATCCAGCTTTTGGAGACCCCGGAATCCACGTTATAACCGGGGACTGCTTCCACTTCGTATTCAGGGTAAATCTGCTGCATGCGCGCTTGTACCTGAGATAACCACAGGTCGGTAAACTCAGGCAGATGTCGGGTCACTTCCAGGGTGGGCGTGTAAAAAATGTCGCGATTGGTGGAGTGGAAATCAAGAAAAAGACTCAGCGTTGGCATGCCGGGTTCCAGAAAACGATTGAGCTGATCGCGCATCAAGCGAGTTTCGGGTTGTGTAAAGGGACCCCAATCGCGATTCAGATCGATGCCGCCCATGTTATGGCGCCAGAAACCACGCTCAACACCGTCCGGGTTCATGTTGGGGGTTATCAGCAAGCCATACTGCTCTCTGAAGGCGTTGGCCAGAGGCTCGTCACGCATTATCCGTTCGACAAACTGCGTCATCGCCAGCGCGCCGGTGATTTCCGGTGGGTGTTGCCGGCCAATCATCACGACGTAGCGCTGTGCGGGCGTTGTTGTTCTGAGCGTATAAATCGGGCGGCCTTCTGCGCTCAGCCCGAGTATCTGCCGATCGAGAAAATCCAGATTGGCCAGTTCGCTGGTAAATTCGTCATAAAAACGGTTGTCAACGATCTCCTGAGCGGCAACCCAAAGCCCGTCGGGCCCGGCCTGCAGACGCATCTTGATGGCTTTTTCATCGAACAACACCTGCAAATCTTGCTCTGCGATGGGTTGCCAGTTCACACCATCGCTGCTGATTTTGGGCAGATAGCGATGGCGCGATAACGGGTAATGCAGGTAGACGGTGATGTCCTGAGGGGTTTCAGAATACAGTTTGAATGCATACCACGGACTTGGATTGATGGGGACATTTTCGGGGGCGGTCGACACACTAAAAACGGCATCCCCGGTCTGCTGGCAACTGTTCAGCCGAGCGCTGGAAAAGGATAAATCAAACACAACGTCGCCAAAATCACAACTGAGTACAGGCTGATCAATCTGCGCATTTGCGGACGGGCCGCTCACCATGAGCATGGTCAGAAAAATTGTTAACCAATGGCTGATTTTTTTGTAAGCACTCATTACTCGCAAATCCTCTGTTGTGTATGCCTGAAGCCCAGCGGCGAGTCTAATTGTCTGAGCTGGCACTGTATAGCGGTGTGTCACTGTATTCATTGGCTTTGTAAATAATCTGAGGTATAACGACCGCTCCATTATTTAAAAGCAAAACTGCCAGCCCTCGCACATGGCCGTTTTTGCATATATATCAAGTCACAACAGCACTATCTAAAAATAAAAAAAACACAGTCAGCAAGCAGAGTTACGACATTAAGACAAATCAAAAGGGGAAACCATGAACAAACTCAGTAAAGCAATCGGGGTAGCACTCGGCTCCATGGCGAGCAGCCTGGCGGCAGCCCAACAACCCGCACAGGAGCCCGCCGCTATTGAAGAAATTACCGTTGTCGGCTCTCAGATCCGGGGCGCAACAATCACCGATTCACTGGCGGTCACTGTGTTGGACGCTGATCAGATCGAAGTGATGGGTGCTGTCTCCGGTGATGAACTGATGCAGATGATCCCGGAGATGGGGCAAAACTTTTTTAACGAGGCCGAGAGCATCAGTGGCGGCATCAACGCGTCGCGCGGCGATGTGGGCGCCTTCAACCTGCGCAACGTCGGCACCGGAAATACCCTGGTGCTGCTCAATGGCCGTCGATTGGTCAACAATGCCAGTTATCAGACTGAAGAAGTCGGTGGCAGTTTTGTTCCAGTGAATACAGTGAATTCACAGATTCTGCCGGTTTGGGGCATCGAGCGCGTAGAAATTTTGCGAGATGGCGCGTCGGCTATTTACGGTGCGGACGCGGTGGCAGGTGTTGTCAACACAGTACTGAAAAATGATTTTGAAGGTTTTAACATCCGTACCCGTTTCACCGACTATGAGAACGTCAGCCGCAATGATCGGTTGATCACGGCAGAGTGGGGCAAGAACTTCAACGAAGGACGAACCAACGTAGGCGCCTTTTTTAATTACTACGAGCGTGATCGGGTGCGTGCCTCGGAAGACGATCGCTGGGCAAACTCTGATCTTTCGCGACTGGTTCCGTCAGATTCACCCTGGTTTGGAAACGGCGCATGGCGCAATGACTCTGTTAACTCGCTGGGCGGGCAATTTGATGTGATTCCAACCGTGGCGGCTACCAGTGCCCTGCGGCGGAATAATATCGTTGACAGCGCCGGCGAGTTTCAGGTGTTTCCGGCAGGTTCTGCCGAATGTACTTATCAGCTGAACAGCAGAGCGTGTGGCAACGCGGACACAACACCGAATTTCCGATCTAATTCCAATGAGTTACGCGACGTTGCATCTCAGCTCGAGCGCCTCAGCCTGTTTGTTAACATCAATCACGAATTTTTAAACGGTGTTGAAAGTTTCACCGAGCTGTTGGCCTACGATGCCAGCAGCAATATGCGCCGCCAGGCTTCCTTTCCATCCGTGTTTCCATTCACGGTAGCGGCTGACAACTACTACAACCCCTTAGGACCCTGTGGTTCTCCAAACCGCTTGCCAGACTCTCTGGCCGGTCCCACATTGCCATGTTCCGGGCTGCCGTTGCTGATAGATAACTATCGTTTTGATGAGGTGCCCCGTATTGTTGACGTGGATAATGACACTTACCGTGTTTTGCAAGGGCTGCGTTGGAATTTGGGCGAATGGGGTATGGAGTCGGCGTTGTCCTGGTCGCGTGCCACCAGTTATGACCTGAGCCGCAACAGTATCTCCAATGTGCTGATGCAGGCAGCGCTGAACGATAAAACGGCTGCGGCCTATAATCCCTTCTCGATGGGGGTTAATTCCAATATCGAACGTGCGCTGGTGGATGTGTACCGGGATAATGAGACGTCGCTGAGTACATTTGATATCAAGGGCTCCAATGCCAACGTCTTTGAACTCCCGGCGGGCAATGTCGGCGCCGTTGTTGGTCTTGAGTGGCGTCGTGAGGCCTTTATTGATGATCGCGATCCGCGACTCGATGGCACAATAAGAGCCACCGATCTGAATGGCAAAACCTTCCCTTTTATCTCTGATGTGGCCAACTCCAGTCCTTCATCAGACAGCTCCGGGTCACGCACAGTCAACTCCGCGTCTGCCGAGTTACAGATTCCTGTGTTGCAGACACTGGATATGCAAGTGGCAGCGCGTTACGAAGACTTCTCTGATGTGGGCAGCACTACCGTGGGTAAAGTGGCCTTTGGCTGGCGTCCGGTCAGTTGGGGTCTGCTTCGTGGTTCCTGGTCAGAGGGTTACAGAGTCCCTAATCTGGTGACGGTAAACGAAGGTCTGGTTGCCCGCGAAAATACCCGCACAGACTGGGCGTGTGTGTATGCAGCAGAGCGTGGCGGTGATCCTCTCCAGAACATCCTCGATTGCACCAACAGTACACAACGTGTTGCCGAAGGCAGCAACTTCCTGATACCAGAAGAGTCCACCAACACATCGATTGGTTTTGTGTTTACGCCGGATGATCAGCTGACCGTGACCCTGGATTACTGGTCGATTGAAAAAGAAGGCACGATTGGCCTGTTTGGTGAAGAAAACCACATGGCGCTGGATCTGTTGCGACGCATCCAGGCCGGCACGGGTAATTGTGCGCAGAGCTTCAACAC
>CANHAR010000240.1 GCA_947458495.1 Gammaproteobacteria bacterium
CCGTTGCGCGATGCCGGGGTAAATCGCATCAACATCAGCATCGACAGTCTCGATGCAGAAAGATTCAAAAAAATTACCCGCGTAGGTCGTCTTGACAAGGTACTCGCAGGGATCGAAGCTGCGCGTCAATGCAGTTTCGACCGCATCCGACTCAATGCCGTCATCATGAAAGGCTACAACGATGATGAGGTTTTAGCCTTGACTAACTTCGCCGTTGAGCGCGGACTTGATATTGCGTTCATCGAAGAAATGCCGTTGGGGCAAGCGTCTGATCATCTGCGAGAAGAGACTGTATGCAGCAATAATTGGGTAAAAGAGCAAATCAGTCGTAGTTATGCCTTGCAAAGCACATCTGAAAGCACCGCTGGACCTTCTCGTTACTTCAGTATTCCGGGACAGCGCAGTAGAGTTGGATTCATTTCTCCGATGTCGCATAACTTTTGCGGAGATTGCAATCGAGTCAGAATGACAGTGGAGGGAAGATTGCTGCTATGCCTAGGCAACGAACACTCTTCAGACCTCAGGCAAATTCTGCGGGGAGACGACCAGCAACATATGCGTAAAGATGAGCTGGCTCAACTTGAATTTTCTGAAGAGCATCCAGTCTCTGTCGAGCTCAAAAGAGCTATTGTTGCCGCCATGGATTTGAAACCGGAACGACATCACTTCTATGAAAGTGAATACGCACAACCCATTCGTCTTATGAACATGACCGGAGGCTGATTGTCACTTATGAGCAATGGATTTATCCCAGTAAAGGTGGTGGTTATCACTGTTTCCGATACCCGCACGGAGGAGACGGATAGCTCTGGAAGATACCTGGTTGAGCAATTGCTTGCAGCAGGACACACGATAGTCAGTAAGTATATTGTCAAAGATGATACCTACAAGCTTCGCGCTCTCGTTGCGACCTGTGTCGCAGATGATCTGGTCCAAGCTGTGTTGTTGACCGGTGGTACAGGTTTTACTCATCGCGATAACACGGTCAAAGCAGTAACGCCCCTGCTTGACTCGAGTATTGACGGATTTGGTGAAACATTCCGTTACCTATCGCATGCAGAAATTGGCAGCTCAACCATACAGTCCAGGGCCTTTGCAGGCTTGAGTAACCAGACGATTGTTTTCTGTGTTCCGGGTTCAACTGGTGCTTGCAGAACTGCCTGGGAAGGTATCATTTCCCACCAACTGGATAGCCGACATAAACCCTGCAATTTTGTCGACAAGCTTAAAAAGCAAGAATAAAAAAACCACCCTCGCCAAATAAATCTGGCGAGGCTGAAATGAACCATCTGTGCGGGTGTTAAAAATTCAAGGCCAATGCAGTGTTACTGATCATTACGCCCCGGATCGGGGTATCGTCAAGCGACTACCCGATCTCAGACAGCAAGCCTCTTAAAACATCAGGCTTGCGAGATCAAAGAATTAATTGGCTGCCAATATGGTCAACACTGGTACCGCGACTGATGCTGTTACGATTGCTGCCGTGACAAGTGCAGCTCTTGCACTGATGATTAATTCGCTCATGTTCTATCTCCTTATGGGTATTAAACGTCTTCTTGGCTGGATTGATACACAAAACTTTGTGGGCTTCGGTAATGCTTCGCATCGTAACACTAGACGGGCATAAAAGTAACACATATTTTCATAATCACACACTTAAGCGATAAAAAGTAACATTATTACGGTAGAACGATCCAAAACAACCCACGAAAACCTTTGGCAACATCGCTCGGTAACAAATTTTGGCAATCCTGAAATACAGTCTTCATTAAAAATGCTGATAAGCTCGCTTAATTGCAACGGGATACGCTCAGCAGCCCGTAAAGGTTTCTTTAACTGGATGGCACTGCAATCGCCGGACGTTCTTTGCCTTCAGGAAACCAAAGCGCATGAGTCTCAGCTATTAGATACAGTCTTTTCTCCTGACAACTATCACCGTTATTTTTTTGACGCTGAAAAAAAGGGCTACTCTGGGACTGCAATTTTTTCCAAACGCAAACCCGATCGTGTTACCAGAGGTTTTGGTTGGGACATCGCAGACCGTGAAGGCCGGTATCTTCAGGCTGACTTTGATCAGATAAGTGTCATTTCGCTGTATATGCCATCTGGTTCGAGCAGTGATGAACGGCAACAGATTAAGTTTCAGTTTCTGGAGAAGTTTTATCTGCATCTGCTGCACTTGAGGAACGATGGTCGAAGTTTTGTTATTTGCGGCGACTGGAATATGTGCCACAAGCCTGTCGATCTGAAAAATTGGAAAGCTAATCAGAAAAATCCTGGTTTTTTGCCGGAAGAACGCGCTTGGCTTGACCGGCTCTTTTATGAGACCGGATACGTCGATGCTTTCAGGCTAGTCAATCATCAACCAGATCAATACAGTTGGTGGTCGAACAGAGGCCAAGCTCGAAACAACAATGTGGGATGGCGACTCGACTATCCGGTGATTACACCCGATCTG
Organism: Gammaproteobacteria bacterium; assembly: GCA_947458495.1. Classification (GTDB taxonomy): domain Bacteria; phylum Pseudomonadota; class Gammaproteobacteria; order Pseudomonadales; family Pseudohongiellaceae; genus Pseudohongiella. Next base: position 2,459 of record CANHAR010000240.1, read on the forward strand.
TCATCCAAAGTAGTGGACGTCACTATCCATGCTGATCAATTTTTTTCTGACCATGCCCCAGTAACACTTATCCTGAAGGATAGTTAACATAAAGCTGTTACACAGATTTATCGTTACACTTGAGTAGATATTTCAATTTGACATTTTTCAAGGCACCCGGCTCATGAATATTTTCCCCAAAGTGATACTGAGTAGCTCTCTTGTACTGACGTTCATCTTCAGCACCCCGACTGCGGATGCAGAATCACTGACCGCATTGATTACAACGAACAAGGGAGAAATTTTACTGGATCTGAATCAACAGGCGGCACCGACCAGCGTTGCCAATTTTGTTAATCTATCTCATAGAGGTTTCTACGATGGATTGACATTTCACCGGGTTGAAACCCGCTTTATGATCCAGGGCGGGGACCCTGAAGGAGATGGTACTGGCAGCCCGGGCTACCGCTTTGCCGGAGAGACAAACCTGAGACATAACAGACCAGGAGTGATCTCCACTGCCAACGCAGGTCCAGGCACAGATGGCAGCCAGTTTTTTATCACACATGTTGCAACGCCGCATCTTGATGGTATTCACTCAGTGTTTGGCGTGGTAACCAGCGGTATGCAAGTCGTTAATCAAATTCGACGTGGCGATCGAATTCAAAGTATCGTCATCAAAGGTGACATATCTGACCTGTGGACACAAAAAGCCGAGGATCTGTCGCGATGGAATGCAGCACTGGATGAAAATTTTCCAGGGCTAAGACCCGCGCCAATTCCCTGAGAAAAGGGCGGGTCAGGGCAGAACCCTTTTGAATGGCTTGACCGTCACATGCTTGTAAACGCCAGCAGCCTTATAAGGATCCGCATCAGCCCAGATGGAAGCTGCTTCCAATGAGTCAAACGCAGCCACGATCAAACTACCCGTGAATCCGGCATCTCCAGGACTATCTGAATCAATTGCAGGAAAGGGGCCTGCAAGCACCAGTCTGCCTTCCTGCTGCAACACTTCAAGTCGCGCAAGATGCTGGGGGCGCGCGGGCAGACGCAATGGCAGGCTATTTTGAACATCTTCACTGATTATGGCGTAAAACATCGGGACTCCTAAACTCAAGGCATTTTTTTTAATCGAGGGCGGCAAAATACAACGAATCCTGTAGGTCGACAATCCCACATTGTCCTGATATTGTGCGCCACTTCGCAGACCGCTCTCGGCGTTATTCTTTGGCAATTCTGTCTTAACTGCTTTTCAAGTCTCGCGCATGGCTCAAACGCTTGTTATACATCCGCAAAACCCTGAGTCCCGCTTGATTCGGCAGGCCGCACAATGCCTTCTTGATGGCGGAGTCATCGTGTACCCAACGGACTCAACCTACGCATTCGCTTGCCATATGGGTGACAAGAATGCTCTCGAGCGAATTCGCCGCATCAGACAATTAAATGACAAACACAACCTAACACTGATGTGCGCCGACCTATCTGCAATTGCAACCTATGCCAAAGTCAGCAACAGCGCCTATAGACTGCTCAAAGCACACACACCCGGTCCATACACCTTTATTCTCGATGCGACAGCGGAAGTGCC
>CANHAR010000241.1 GCA_947458495.1 Gammaproteobacteria bacterium
ATGCCCAACACCCCCGCGCTGGTCGGAGAAGGAGCCACCGGGTTGTTTGCCAACGCACGCTGTTCACCGGCCGACATCGCGCTGGCTGGCGACATTCTGTCGGCTGTTGGCATTACCTGCTGGCTGCGCAGCGAGAAAGATATTGATACCGTTACCGCGCTCTCCGGCAGCGGCCCTGCGTATTTTTTCCTGATGATGGAATCACTGGAGAAAGCCGCCGTGGCGCTGGGCCTGGATGCCGATGTGGCGCGCCAGCTCAGTATTCAGACGGCTCTCGGCGCAGGCAAACTGGCGGCCGACAGTGACGTGGCACCCGACGAGTTACGCCGACGGGTCACATCCCCGGGTGGCACGACTGAACAGGCCTTGTTAAGCTTCCAGCGCGATGGATTTGAGCGTATTGTCGCCAACGCGGTAGAAGCTGCACAGAAACGGGCTGCTGAACTGGCTAAATAACTTTCGTTACAAGGCGGGGCCTGCAGCCCGGCAAGAGACAACATCATGAATGCAATTGGTAGTATTGGCAGTTTGTTGGTCAGCACAATGGGCACCCTTTTTATGATGGCGGTGCTGCTGCGATTCCTGCTGCAGATATCACGGGCTGATTTCTACAATCCCATCACTCAGATGGTCGTGCGTGTTACCGACCCCGGTGTACAGTTATTCCGCCGCTTTATTCCGGGATTCAAAGGTGTTGATTTTGCAACACTGGTGTTTGCGATGCTGGTTCAATGCACACTGATCTGTGTCCTGATCCTGATCGCAGGTTTTGATTTGCCGGGGGTGGGGTTGGTGATGACCTGGGCAGTCGGCGGCATCATTAATTTTATCCTCGACATCTATTTCTGGTCGCTGCTGGTCTCTATTGTTTCCAGCTTCATTGCACCGTTCAGCGAGCATCCGGCGCTGGTCTTGGTTCGTCAACTGACAGAGCCGATCATGGCACCATTCCGACGACTGCTGCCTTCGATGGGCGGACTGGATCTGTCCCCGATTTTTGTGTTCCTGGCGATTCAGATTCTGAAGATTGTGTTGGTTGAACCGATGGGTGCCAATCCCGCGTTTGTTCCCGGCATGTAAAAAAGGACAACACAGCATCATGCCCGAATTTCTGCCGGAAGATTCCGTAGGGATTGTCACTCCGCAATGTTTTCATTTTGACGAACCGCTGATCCTGCGCAGCGGGAAAGTGATCAAAAGTTATGACTTGATGGTCGAAACCTACGGCGAACTGAATGCAGGCAAATCTAACGCCATTCTGATTTGCCCGGCACTTAGTGGTGACCACCATGCAGCCGGTTATCACAGCATGTCCGATAAAAAACCCGGCTGGTGGGATGTGTGTATCGGCCCTGGTAAACCCATTGATACCAATCATTTTTTTGTTGTCAGCCTGAACAATCTGGGCGGCTGCGCAGGCAGCACCGGGCCGGGTTCAATCAACCCGGATACCGGCACCTGGTACGGCCCTGATTTCCCGGTGGTGACTGTGCGCGACTGGGTGAACAGTCAGGCACGACTGGCTGATCGACTTGGCGTTCAACAGTGGGCCGCAGTGATTGGCGGCAGCCTGGGCGGCATGCAGGTGATGCGCTGGTCCATCAGTTATCCCGAACGCGTACGCCATGCCATTATGCTGGCCGTTGCCCCCAAACTGTCGGCGCAGAACATTGCCTTTAATGAAGTGGCGCGCCAGTCCATCACCGGCGATCCTGACTTTCACGCGGGTCGCTACCTCGACTATGGAACAATTCCCAAAAAGGGTCTGATGCTGGCGCGGATGGTTGGACACATCACCTATCTGTCCGATAGCGCCATGCGCGAAAAATTTGGCAAAGCCACACAAGAGATTAAAGAAGCGTCCCTGAACCTCGGCCGTGATTTACGTGCCGGCAAACTGAGTTTTGGTTTTGATGTGGACTTCCAGGTGGAAAGTTATCTGCATTACCAGGGTGAACGTTTTTCAGAAACGTTTGATGCCAACTCCTATCTGTTGATGACCAAAGCACTGGATTATTTTGATCCGAGCGTGGACTACGATGGAGATCTGAGCAAAGCCTTTGCAAAAAGTGATTGCCGCTTCCTGCTGGTGTCTTACAGCACTGACTGGCGATTCCCGCCGGAACGGACACAGGAAATCGTCACTGCGCTGTTGAAGGCTGGCAAACAAGTCAGTTATCTGGACATTGAAGCGGATGAAGGTCATGACGCGTTTTTGTTGCCTGTTCCCCGATATATGCAAGCCATGACCACCTATCTGAATCGTGTCAAACAGGAGGTGGCCTGCTGATGCGCGCAGATCTGGAAATAATTGAAAAATGGATCAAGCCCGGCAGCCGTGTATTGGATCTGGGTTGTGGTGACGGCAGCCTGCTGGCGTTTCTGCGTGATAATAAAGGCACCATTGGTCTTGGCCTTGAGATTGATAACAACAAGATTGATGCGTGCCTGAACAAAGGTATCGATGTCATACAACAGGACATGAATAAAGGTCTTGGCAACTTTGAGACACATAGTTTTGACACGGTACTGCTGACACAGACCTTGCAGGCCATGCACTATCCCGATCTGCTGGTTGAGGAAATGCTGCGCATAGGCAAAAACTGTATTGTGACTTTCCCGAACTTTGGTAACTGGAAGAGCCGTGCACATATCGCCTTCAAGGGTCGCATGCCGGTGTCAGACTTTATGCCCTATCAGTGGTACGACACGCCCAACATCCATTTTTGTACAGTGCGCGACTTTGATGATTTCTGCCTCGCAAAAAATATCGATGTCATCACCCGCACGGTTGTCGACAACAAACACCGCGACAGTGCCATTATTCGCGCCTTCCCCAATCTGCTGAGTGAAATTGCGATTTATCACTTTGCTCGTGGTGAGCAAGGCGCTAAGTGATGCAGAAAATTGTGTTAGCCAGCAGCAATGTCGGCAAGCTGAAAGAGCTACAGTCTATGTTGGCTGCGCTGCCGGTTAACATCATTGCGCAGTCTGAGCTTGGCGTGGTCGATGCCGAGGAAACCGGTCTCACATTTATCGAAAATGCCATCATTAAGGCGCGTCATGCCAGTGCGATAACGGGCTTGCCGTCCATTGCTGATGACTCCGGGCTTGCCGTCGACGCATTGGGCGGCGCACCGGGAATTTATTCTGCGCGCTACGCGCAGCTGCCCGCTGACATCAAAGGACTGGCGCTCGATCAGGCTAACAACACCAAGCTGATAGAGGCGCTGCGCGACATCCCCGACCATCAACGCGGCGCACAGTTTCATTGTGTACTGGTGTTTATGCGCCATGCCGCTGACCCCACGCCACTGGTGTGTCATGGCCAATGGCATGGCAGCATTCTGCACGCCGCCGCGGGCGCAGGCGGTTTTGGTTACGATCCCCTGTTTCTGGTGCCCGAACGCGGCTGCAGCTCAGCTGAACTCAGTGCTGCCGAGAAAAATCAGATCAGCCACCGTGCACATGCCAGTCAACTGCTGCTGGCGGCGCTCAGCGCTCGTTACGGCATCGCTGCGTGAACCCGCTGCCAGACAATCACTGCAGTGCCAGCCCGACTGCCCAAAACCCAAGGCTGTCCCTGCCGCCGTTGAGCTTGTACATTCATGTGCCATGGTGTGTGCGCAAATGCCCCTATTGCGACTTTAACTCGCATGAACACGACAGCGGGGGCGAATTGCCCGAGGACGACTACATCAGCGCCTTGCTGGACGATCTGCAACATGACCTGCCGTATGTTCAAAAGCGCGAGATACACAGCATCTTTATTGGCGGCGGCACACCCAGTCTGTTGTCCGCAAACGCCTATGATCGTTTGCTCAATAGTCTGCAAAAATCCCTGACCTTCAGCAGTGATGTCGAAATCACGCTAGAGGCAAACCCGGGCACTGCGGAACGGGAAAAATTCGCGGACTACCATGCAGCCGGCATCAATCGCCTGTCGCTGGG
>CANHAR010000242.1 GCA_947458495.1 Gammaproteobacteria bacterium
ATTCCAGCCCAAGCGGAACATCTGCGTGCGCAAGTTGTTGTGATCGGCGTGTCTGCCCGCAGTGGTGTCAAGGGTGTGATGGTTGGTACTACAGCTAAGAAGGTGCTTGATAAACTTGATTGCGATGTGCTTGCCATAAACTAGTGATGAAACTTAGAAAAGGATCGCCTATTAATTAGAGATGATGGGCGTCCCTTGTTCGCCTGGTCTGCTAGTTTTGTCTGATTACCAATTCCTGCCCCGGACGAATAATACTGTCAGAATTTATCTGATTCCACTCGGCGATAGCTCGCACAGTGACATTGTGTTCGCGGGCTATTCTCGCAAGTGTGTCTCCACGCCTAACTCGGTACTGCGTCACGATATCGGCAAACTGATCTGCGGCATTAGAGCCAACGTTATCATTTGATGCAAGCGTTGATTCGGACTGTAATCGCAATATCTGGCCTACCTTTAAAACGCCTTCGGTACTCAGATTGTTAAGACTTGCCAGTTCATCGATATCCAGTTTGTAACGATTGGCTATACGCCAGAGACTATCGCCGCTTTGTACCAGATACTCGCCACTTGGAACCGGGTGAGAGTTAGCTGCCGAGAGAAGAGAGTTCTGTGTGTTTGCAGTATCGCCTTCCCGATAGGCTCGCGGTATCAACAAAGTTTGTCCGGCAACTATTCGTGAACCTGAAAGATTGTTAAGTTGTTGAAGCGTAGAAACCTGTGTGCCGTGATTACGTGCGATGGCGCTCAGGGTGTCACCAGAGCGGATCACATAACGATCCCAGGTAGTCGGGCGGCTTTCCATATTGGCAAAATTAAACTTGAATACTTCCAGTGCGTCAGCGGGAAGCATCACGGTGTGCGGTCCTTCAGGGTGTGTGCCCCACTGAAGGTATCCAGGATTAAGGCTGAATACGGTTTCTGGCTCAAGTCCGGCAAGGCTGGCAATCAGGTTAAGATCCATTTGCGTGCCAAGATCAACCTCAGTTAAATAGGGTTGATAGGGGACTTCGCTCAGCGCAATTCCATATTTTTGGGGTTCGCTGATTACATAGGCCAACCCCAACAAGCGTGGAATATGGTTGTGAGTTTCACTCGGCAAGGGTAGTGACCAGAAGTCTGTGGCCCGGTTGCGTCGTTTGTTACGATCAATAGCCCGAAGCACTGTGCCTTCACCTGCATTATAGGCAGCTAAAGCCAGCAGCCAATCTCCATCAAATTGAGCATGAAGACGCTCAAGATAATCCAGTGCCGCATTAGTGGACGCTATCGGATCCTGACGTCCGTCGTACCAGAAGTCTCGCCGCAAACCAAAATTACTCGCCGTGCGCGCCATAAATTGCCACAGCCCTGCAGCATTTGCACTTGATCTTGCTTTCGGATTATATGAACTTTCAATCATAGGCAACAAAGCCAGTTCTAGCGGTAATCCGCGGCGTTCTATCTCCGTAACAATTTCATATATGAATGGCGCAGAGCGCTCTGTTACTTGCTTAATGTAATCAGGATTATCTATGAACCAATCAATCTGTTCCTGAATTTCCTCATTGCGGTGCGCGTTGGCAAACTGCATGCCGTCACTGATGCGCTGCCAGACCAGTTGTGTCGGTTCAGAGCTGCTTTGACCGTTACCCAATGAGTCGGAATCAAGATAGTGCGTAGTAGAATTTCGTGCTGACCGGGATGATGCGCCAATTGAATATGAAGATACGCCAGACGAATCGCTACCGGAGTTAACGCCCTGCACTGACTCTTGATCTGGCAGAGAGGAGCAGGCATGAAGAAATATTGAGCTAGCTATTAAAGCAGCCAGATTGCGACGTCGGAATCGAGGCTTGGAGTAAGCAGATGAACGATTTCCGTTTGCAGACGTTAGCGGCTTAACCTGCAAAATTTTGTCAGAAAAAGTCATTATCACTAAGTATCCAAAAGCTGTTGTGGATTGTTTGTAGGGTAAACTCAGGGCTTAACGGAAGCATTAACATGCCTAGCCCGGTATCTCAAAACTGATCTTTCCAGCGTCGTAAATACACGAAGGTCTCGAGATCAGAATGCAATTCCTGAGCCATACGTGCTGATACTTGTTCTTTCAGACTGACACTGTGACACCGAAGAAAGGGATTGGTTCTCAATTCCTCAAAAATTGTTGTTGGTAGTGTTGGTAATCCTTGGTGTCGCTTTTCTGATTCCCTTTTTTGTCTCCGCATTAAGTGGAGATTATCGGGCTCCGCTTCTATTGCAAAACCTATGTTGCTGAGAGTGTACTCATGTGCACAATAGATGCACGTATCCTCAGGGAGCGCACCAATTCTAAGCAAAGAAGTGTACATCATCTCAGGTGAACCCTCAAATAGTCGGCCGCACCCTGCAGCGAACAACGTATCACCACAGAACAACGAGAACTTGTTATCGGGAAACGGGCTGACTGGCATACACATCAGAAAGGCTAGATGGTCTAATGTATGTCCAGGCAAAGCTAGAACTTTAAATTGTGTTCCGATCAAAGTGAAATCGTCTCCGTCCAGAACAGATTGCGTGATGCCTTTGATGTGATTCCCGGGAGGGCCATAGACCGGAATCTCACGGGCCTTGCACAATTGAGTCAATCCGCCCGTGTGATCCGCGTGATGATGAGTAATCAAAATGGCTTTCAGTGTTTGGCCAGTTTTGGCCAGGTATGCTTCGACTGGTGCAGCATCGCCAGGATCAACAACAACTACGTCACCGGTGGAGTTTGCGATGGCCCAGATATAGTTATCTTTAAATGCCGGAACAGGAGTAATTACAAAGGTAGACTGTTGAGTTGTCATATTGTCACGAGCCTTATTCGCTGCTACGCAGATTATATTTGCGGGCGATGATAACAGATGATGTTTGTTGGGGTTCTTTGGCAAGTGCTAGAATCTGCTCATCAGGAGATTGTCATGAAAAATTTTTTTTCCGGGCGAGCAACACCAATTAATTCGGCCCAGTTGGAGCCCGTGCTAACTGCTTGGCTGGGGTCGCCTCTGGGTGAAGCTCTTCTTCATGCTGAACGTGAGCGCCTTGCCCCAGTTATCAGTCGGGTGTTTGGTTATCATGTGCTGCAATTGTCCTGCGCACCAGATATCAATATGCTGACAGACTGTCCCGTTGGTCATCAGATTCGCTTCGCTCCCGACTGGGTTGAAGGCAAGGGCATGCCAGTAGCGGATATCGAAAACTTGCCGCTTGGTACTGACAGCATGGATGCTGTCTTATTGCATCATACATTGGACTTTACGCCGGACAGTCACAGGTTGCTTCGAGAAGCGACGCGCGTTCTGCGTCCGGGAGGTAGATTAATCATTCTGGGTTTTAATCCGCTGAGTTTGTGGGGATTATCTAAAAACCTTCGGTGGCGTTCATCAACACCCTGGGACGCCCGTTTCATTTCGAGACGGCGACTAACCGACTGGTTGAGTCTGCTCGACTTTCATGTTGAGTCTGTAGAGTACGGTGGCTATCTGGCACCATTAAAGCACCCGGCGATTCTTGACATGGCTGCGGATTTTGAGCGCTGGTTTGATCGTTTAGGGAATCCGGCCGGAGCGTTTTATCTGATTGTCGCCGGAAAACACAGAGTTCCGCTTATTCCGGTAACATCAAAATGGAAACGGGTCAGAGCGCCTCACCTGGTCTCGCCGTTGGCGGAAACGGGCAGGGTTGCCAGTGGCCGCGGCACAATCATTCCCTTCAAACCTAAGCAAAAATAGCAAAAAAGGCCTCGAAATTATCGATGCTATCTTTTATGGTTCAGGATCATAACATTGCAGGAAAATATTGAAATATATACAGATGGTGCGTGCAAAGGCAATCCTGGAAAAGGTGGTTGGGGTGTATTACTCAAGTATCGGGGAGTGGAAAAGGAAATTTATGGTGGTGAGGTTCTGACGACCAATAACCGGATGGAACTGA
>CANHAR010000243.1 GCA_947458495.1 Gammaproteobacteria bacterium
AACCTAGCGCTAATTTTTGAGGAATTCGCAATTATGAAAACTGATGCAGGTGTTCACAGCCATCACATTTCCCAGCAATTCAATATTGAACTGGAAGAGATAAAAAGCAGCCTGCTTGAAATGGGGGGCTTGGTTGAGAAACAAATGACGGATGCTATTGCTGCACTGATTAATGCAGACAGTGAGCTGGGAAGTACTGTGCGAGCAAATGATGCCAGCGTCAATAAGATGGAACTTATCATCGATGATGCCTGCAATCGAATTCTGGCAAGAAGACAGCCTGCAGCAAGTGACCTTCGCCTGGTACTGGGTATCATCAAGGCCGTCAATGATCTGGAGCGCATCGGAGATGAGGCGGCAAAAATTGCTCGTTTGGCCGTGGAACTGGCCAGCCAGGGAGACTCATCCAAGGGGTACATCGAAATCAGGCATATCGGTGAGCGAGTGCGGCATATGATCAACATGGCTCTGGATGCATTCGCCCGTTATGACGAAGAAGCGGCGCTGTCGGTGGCAAAAGAAGACGTTAACGTAGACATGGAGTATGCCAGTGCCATGCGCGAAATGATCACGTACATGATCGAAGATCCGCGCAGCATCACGCGGGTGATGAATATAGTCTGGGCACTTCGTTCACTGGAGCGCGCCGGAGATCACGCAAAGAACATCGCTGAGCATGTTGTTTATATGGTTATGGGGCGAGATGTCCGACATGCCGGATTGTCCAGTATGGAAATGCAGGTCAAATCCGGAAACGAATAGTTTGCATCACACTGGCTGATCAGGATTCAACAGATACTCTGGGGTGTTCGGTATCAGGCGATTTTGCTTCAACAAGTCGTTCGGTGGGCAACTGGCAGGTAAATTGACTGCCTTTGCCAGGCTGGCTGCTGATTTCAAGTTTTCCGTTATGGCGCGCAAGAACATGTTTCACGATCGCCAGTCCCAGTCCAGTACCTCCTGTGTCCGCTGAGCGACTTTCATCCACACGGTAAAAACGTTCGGTCAGTCTTGGAATATGATGCGGAGCGATCCCGGGACCATTGTCGCTGACAACAATTGAGAGACCTTGCGAGCTTCGGGTAACGGTCAGATCTATCAAACCCTGGGGCTGGGTATACTTGCAGGCGTTCAGCGCAAGGTTGGAGATGGCGCTATACAATTCGCTGAGATTGCCATTGATATAAACATCATCAGCGCAATCAATTTTAATGCTCTGTTGCTTGTCAGCAAACACCTGCTCTGCATCTTGTTTTACCTCTCTGAGCAAGGAGCATAACTGGATTGCACTCTGCTGTTTGGAACTGGTGCGTGTCTCTAATTGCGAAAGGGTCAGCAGATCACGGATTATGTTCTCCATTCGATGCGACTGCTGTGCCATTTGCTCAATCGGTTTGATCCAGCGTGCCGGCAGATTTTTTTTGTCATCCAGCATTGTTTCAAGGTAACCCGTTATCACGGTAATCGGTGTGCGCAGTTCGTGTGACACATTGCCCACAAAATCCTTGCGCATCATCTCCAGCCTGTGAAGCTGAGAGATATCTCTGACCAGCATCAAACGTTCACCCTCACCAAACGTGGTAATTTGAAATTCCAGCATATTGGCAGGGTTTACAGGCGAGTGCAGCTTGAGGGGTCTATTGAACTTTGCCTTGTTAAAGTAATCGATAAACGCTGGCTCTCTGATCAGGTTGATCACCAGTTGTTGCTTGTCCTTGGGTGTTTTCAGACCTAACAACTGTTCGGCTGCCGGATTCCACCACTCCAGCCCGCCCCGGTTATTGATCATGACTACCGCAAGCTCAAGGGCTGCTGTTGATTCCTGAGCTTTGTCGATAATACTTTTTAATTCGAGAAGTGCCTGTCGCTCGCGATGTTGCAACAGATAGATGCCATCGAGAATATAGCCCCAGATGCCTTTGCTTTCGGGCGGCGGTGAGGGTTCTGAAAAATCGGCATCGCGCAACCAGTTGTAAAGTTTGCGTAATTGGATGAGGTGGTAAATCAGGTAGGACAACGTTCCAGCAAGAACCACCAGCGCAGGTTCACCGACAAGCCATCCTGCCAGTAGCAATACCAAAAACGAAATCAGAATTCGCTTGATTGCATCATGCCAATTTGAGAACAAGCCGCCAGCCTTTAAACTTTTGCAGGTAGAACGAATGAGTTGCAGACTATAACGTAAAGCAGGTGCTCTCAACAGTGGCTGTTGTGACAGGCAGTTGTTGATTCCAGCGAGTTAGTTGTGGCGGGTTGAGAATCGATACCCCGCCCCCCGGACAGTCTGTATCAATGCTGAATAGTTGATGCCCGTCTTTGATGCCGCGCTCAGTGCCTTGCGCAGCCTTCCGATATGCACATCGACAGTGCGCTCTTCCAGGTACACATTGGCTCCCCAGACCTGATCCTGAATATGATCGCGGGAGTACACCTTTTCAGGATGAGTCATAAAGAAGTTCAACAAGCGGTATTCCGTTGGGCCCATTTCTACAGCCCGATCTTCTACCATAACCCGATGACTGGCCGGATCCATCTCCAGGTCGAATACCCGGATAGGCTTGTCTTTGAGGTTGCCTGTGCTCCTGCGCAAAACCGCTTTGATACGAGCAACCAGCTCCCTGGGTGAAAATGGCTTAGTAACATAGTCATCCACGCCCACATCAAGCCCCTGTACTTTGTTGTCCTCGCTGGTTTTGGCTGTCAGCATGATAATTGGGATACTGGCTGTTAATTCATCGCGTTTAAGGCGACGCGCCAATTCGATTCCGCTGCCACCGGGTAGCATCCAGTCGAGCAGAACCAGATCGGGACGCTGATCAATGATGTTAACGTGTGCATCCAGCGCGGTTGACGCAGTGGTGCTTCTGAATCCTGCGGTATCCAGTGCAATACCGATCATGTCTCGAATGGCTGCTTCATCATCAACGATCAAAATGTTTGGTTCCGGCGTCATCCCGTCTATCCTGTTTGCGTGTAAGCTGATGAAATTCAAGCTGTCATGTATTTAATCAATGCAATGTTACATTTTGATGACAAGTAGCGCCCACAAATCAGGTACAAGTTTGTCCAGATAAATGTTTTCGGAGGAGCTGTGCCTGCAATCACAACGCAACTTTGCTAAACGCACTTGCCTTTTGCCATATTGGGGTATAATCCCGCTCGCGAAACCCACACAACGCAACAAACTGAATAACGCTATTTGCCGAGTAGGCTTGGCGTGAGGAGATAACATGGATCGTAAAACTTTTAAGGCCCTTTCTTTGGCGCTGGCTATCGGCACAACAGCCTTGGCAGCGACTGTATCGAGTGCAGACGAAGGTCGTTTTTATATAGCCCCTGGTATTCAATGGATGGATTTTGACAGTGATCGTCAATCTCGTGATAAAACCGGTTATAACCTTGGCTTAGGTTACGGTTTGTCCGACAACTTGTCGACGGAACTGGCTTACAGCAGAATCAGCATGAATACTCTTGCAGGTCGCGATCGCTTACGCGCTATCCGTTTAGACTTGCTTTACAAATTTGATAACAGTATTGGCACACTGTCCCCCTATTTTGTGGGCGGCCTTGGTGATGTTGATCTGCAGTCCAGTAAAGATACAACTCTGAACCTAGGCGCTGGCTTCAGCTACCGTCTAAATGAAATCGCTGAGTGGCGCACAGCTGCCCGCACATTCTATGGTATTGCGGATCGGACCTTTGATCTGGGAATCGAAACAGGCTTTGTGTTCCATCTGGGCGCCTCTGCACCTGAAGAACGAGTTGAGCCTTCAGCTGCGCCGGTACCTGCAGTCATCGCAGATGCTGATGGTGATGGTGTGCCAGACAGTCGAGATGCATGCCCGGATACGCCACGTAACTACGCTGTCGATGAGCGTGGATGTCCAATAATGCTGGATGAAGTCGCACGTATTGA
>CANHAR010000244.1 GCA_947458495.1 Gammaproteobacteria bacterium
GCATGGCAAGATCACGCAGCTGCCGACTCTGGCTGCGTTTGTTGCCTTGGGCGCTGCGCAGGCGTAATGCAACACTGGGCAGCAGATCCAGTGGCAGTGAACCGGAGCCAATCTGACTATGCACCTCGCAGGTATCGACCACAAACTCCACGCCGGCCCAGTCGCGCAGAGACGGCAGCAGCACATTGGCAGTTTGCTGAATCGCTGCCTGACTGCGCGTCAGCAGACGCAAGGTCGGGATACGCAAGGTCAGAGTGTCAGGGTTGGCATACAGTTTCAGCACCGCGCCTAGCGCTGCGAGGGTGAGTTTGTCGCAGCGTAATGCACGTTTAAGCGGGTTTTTGCGTATTTTGCTGATCAGTTCCGCGCGTCCGGCAATGATTCCGGCCTGTGGGCCGCCCAACAGTTTGTCAGCGCTGAAGGTCACCACATCAACACCGGCGGCCAGCACATCCCTGACCACGGGTTCTGCCGGCAGTCCCAGTGATCGCAGATCAATCAGTGAACCGCTGCCCAGATCAACCACCAAGGGCAGGTTATGCTGATGGGCAATCTGCGCCAGTTCCTGCTCACCAACCTGTTGGCTGAAACCCTGAATTGCATAGTTGCTGGTGTGTGCCTTGAGCAGCAGTGCAGTGCGCGGACTCACTGCATCGACATAGTCGTGCGCGTGTGTACGATTGGTGGTGCCGACTTCCTGCAATTGACAGTTGGCACGCTCCATCACATCAGGCAGTCTGAAAGAGCCGCCGATTTCAATCAGTTCACCGCGGGACACAATAACTTGCCGGCGTCTGGCTAAGGTGTTCAGTACCAGCAGCACGGCTGCCGCATTATTGTTGACCACCGTGGCCGCTTCAGCGCCGGTCAGTTCACAGATCCAGCGCTCCACATGGGAATCGCGGTCACCACGTTTGCCGGTGTTTAAATCATATTCCAGATTGCTGGCGCCACCGGCGACATCGGAGATGGCTTTGATGGCTTCCGGCGGTAACGGCGCGCGGCCGAGATTGGTGTGTAATACGGTGCCGGTGAGGTTGAACACAGGTATAAAGGAAGGAGCGAGGCGGCGCTGCACATCCGCCTGCACCCAAGCCAGCAGAGTGCGGTCATCATCGACGTCACCTTGCCGCCATTGCTGCAGGCCTGCACGTAATGACGTCAGCACCAACGTGCGGCCATGGCAGGCAATCAATGACTGCATGGCTGGCCAGGCCAGTACCTTGTCCACGGCAGGTGGGTGGCGAATCAGTTCTGATGACATGATGCGACGCACACCCACCCTGAGTTGACTGTGTCAGTTGTGTACGGCGTCTCCTTCTGAGTCCCCGCCTGAGTCCCCGCCTGAGTCCCCGCCTGAGCGCAACAGGCGCAGAATTGCACCCAGCGCTTCATCAGCCAGGACGCGCATTTCTGCGTCGGTTCGGTTCTGTATCGGATGCGGCACAAACACCATGGCGGGATCAAAACCCAGCGCCTTGGATTGTGCAGCAGCCGCGTCAACAAATTCACTGGAAGCAACTCCTACTCCGGGTATCTGGCGAGACTCCAGATCAGCAATGTCATGCATACAGCACGACGTGCACGATCCTCAGTCAGCCAGTCCTTCCACCAGCAGGTCGACTTCAGCAGCCATGCGTTGCTTCAGCTCTGTGGGAGCCGGGCGGGTAAACGTGGGTTTGCTGTAACGCTTCACCTCGATACCCAGCGCCGTCAATTGCTCTTCAATCCTGTCGAGAAAAATATTTCCGCGTGGTTTGGAGATATCAAGCAGCCCTACGACTTTATTGTGCAGCGTGTCAGGCCTTGGCAGACGTGCGCGCTGCGCCGGGGCGTTTTCTGCCGTTGGATCCAGCAGTATGGTTTCATTCATAGAGTTACCTCTCGGGTGACAGGAGATGAGCCGATCGGACCAGAGGCGGCCCAGCCGGCAATCACGGCAGAAAACAGACCGGCGGTGCCGCCAGCCCTGATAATCAACAAACCGCCCGGTCGAAACTTGGGGACCAGCTTGTCTTTAAAACGTTCATGGATGCCTTCGGCAATACCACCGACCCCCACCAGAAGATCCTTGCCGGGGGTCAACAACAGGTGTTCGAGTTCCTCGCGCAGGCGCTGCTTGGACCAGCCCGCCTCAATAAACACTCTTGAGTGCTCGGGTGATACCACCAGCACCGCATCACCGGCCATCGCCAGTTTGGCATGATCCACGGCCCGCAGCGACAGGGCAAAGGAGCGAACCAGTGACTCCGGATCACGCGACTTCTGGTCGATGATGCCTTGCACACCTTCACCCGGAAACACGGTGACAGCGGAGCGGCCAGCCGCTATGCCGCGCTCCTGTGCCAATGGCAGCCAATCGCTGTGTTCAGCTTCAGCAAAACAAAAACTGTATTTGCCCGGATTGCCCAACGTGGCACGGTCAATCTCACCGGGGCGACCGCCGCCGACATTACGAATGATCAGTTGCAGCGCGCGGCCGATGGTGGCATTGGCGCGGTTACCCTGGCCCAAAGCATTGCCACCGGAATTCATGCCAATCGCTTTTGCGATCGGGCCATTAACCATAATCATCGGGCTGCCAAACATGGTGGTACAAATCAACCCGTGCAAACCAAAGTCTTCATCCAGTGCCGCTTCCAGGGCCGCCAGCAACACCGGCATGTATTCAGGTTTGCATCCGGCCATCACCGCATTAATAGCGACTTTTTCCACGGTGCAGGGCAGCAGGTCGGGTGGCATCAGTCCCACTATCTCGTGCGCCGCGCGGCGCGTGCCCTTAAGCATGCGTAATACCCGCAGTGGTGTTGGTGGAACAACCGGCAAACCATCGCTCCAGCCGCGCTCATAACAGGCTTCAATCGCATCATCAGCACCGCTGATATCAATGTGCCTGGACTGCAGTTTGAAATCCCCGAAGGCCAGTTCCAACCGCTCGGCAATGCCAGGTTCCAGTGTTTTGGAACCGCAGCCGGGGCGCATGTCGGGTAATGCCGGCTCCAGCGTTTGACCCAGTGATGCGCCTAATCCGGTGATGGCACGCCACTCGTCTTTGTGCCAGCCATAGGTGCGGGCAATCTCTTTACCGTTGGCAACGCGGATCAGCGTTGGAACAAATTCGGTGCCCAAACGCCAGGAATACTCCAGAGTCTCGTCAAATTGCGTGCCTTCCAGGTGTGTTGCATAGTCTGTTGAATCCTGCACATACACGGTCAGCGGACCGGCCTGCGCCAGTTCCGCCAGCAAAGGTTCAACCAGACGACAGGTAGGACAGTCAGCCTTTGCCACCACAATCAGGCCATCGGGCAGGGGAGTTCTCATCAATCAACCTTGTACTTTGCAACACGCTCGGATTTGGGCCAGAAGGTAGCTGCACCGCGCAGAATTGTCCAGTTTCCGGCGCGCGTATTCCCGTTCAGCCTTCAAGCCGTTACACTGCCGCGAGTTGATCGTTCATGTTTTTTCTGTATTTCTGGATAGATAACCTTATGCCTGTAATCAGACTGCTTTCTGGCCTCAGCCTGTTGTTTATTGCAGCCGCCTCGCTGCAGGCACAGCCCTCTGAATCGCTGGACCGCCTGCCTGCTGATGTACTTGACGTGCGCTCACCCATCGAGCGTGTTGAGGGTACGCCGGGCAGCATGCGCATTACTGATCGCAGCTGCAGATCCATGCCTTTGAGTGACGTGCGCCGTCGCATCGTGGACACCGCTGTGCAGGAATGGGCCTATTTTGGTTTTAGTGTGGATGATCAGCTACAAGCGCAGCCATTCCCGTCATCACCCTCTCAACAATCACCCTCCCAGCAAATGCAGCGCGGGAGCTTTCCCCGCATGAACGCCGGTGAGGGTGCAAGAGTCGCCAGCTCAATAGCGGGCTATTGGGC
>CANHAR010000245.1 GCA_947458495.1 Gammaproteobacteria bacterium
ATCCTGGCGGTGGTCATTGATGTAGCGGTTGTATCCCGCGATGTATCCGGCTGAAAACTCGTTGGCTCTGTCAGTCTGACTGGCGCGGAAGCCGGCAATCATGGCGTCATCAAGCACCGCGCGATGGAAAATGTCACTCTGCAGATTGCCCTGATCTGCCCCGAAATAGCGGGACATTTCACCGTTGACCATCAACACGTCGCGAGCGATGGTACACACCGCATCTTTGGCGGTGGCATAAGCAAATCCGTACCCGAGACTGCTCCAATCATCGGCCTTGACGTGTGGGATGCCGTAACTGGTCCAGCGAATTTCTGTACTGAAGCGATGTTCCGGGGCGGCTGAGGTGTCTTCTGCAGCCATATCGGCGCCCGGGGTTGCGGGATCTGAGCAGGCCGCCAGCAAGACCAGCAAGCTGGCCAGTCCAAGCCGCGAGCGGGCAGATGCCGCAATGGGGTGACAATCTGGGTGAGAATCGGGGTGACAATCGGGGTGACAATCGGGGTGACGCATGGTATCTCTCCGTTACTGTTGTTGATCAATGACTTTTTTCAGCAGATGTTTGATATCCCACTGCTTGAGGACTTTTTTATGAACGCACTTTTTGCTGTAGCCGCTGCTGTGACCCATTCTGTTACCGCGCCTGTAGCAACTCCTGTTGCCAATACTGTTGCCAATTCTGTTGCCAATTCCGTTGCCACTCCTGCAGTAAAACGCGTCCGCCCGTGGCTGACTGCGATCACATTTGCTGCTTTGTCAGCCTGCGGCGGCGCTGAACAAAGCAGCTCTCCTGCCAGCGGGTCTGCCGCTGACGCCAGCGCAGCAGCTGCCGATCAATTTATGGCCGCCTTTGAGCAACACTGCGGACTTTCCTACGAAGGCAGTATTGCTACCAACACACCCGTCAACCCTGACGATGCCTTTGCCGGTCAGACACTGGTAATGCATGTGCGTGAGTGTCTGGACGGTGAATTGCGTATTCCATTTCATGTTGGTGACGATCACAGCCGCACCTGGATTATCACCCGCACAGATACCGGTCTGCGCCTGAAACATGACCATCGCCACGAAGATGGCTCCGAAGACATCCTCACACAGTATGGCGGCGATACCAGCTCAGCTGGTAGTGCCTCGCGACAGGAGTTCCCGGTGGATCAGTTCTCGATTGACCTGTTCCTGCGCGAAGGCTCCGCCGCGTCAGTCACCAATGTCTGGGCTATGGAAATCGAGCCCGGCCGTCAGTTTGTTTATGAACTATCACGTCCGGGTTCTGACCGCATGTTTCGTGTGGCCTTTGATCTGACCACGCCGGTCGCAACACCGCCTACGCCCTGGGGTCATCCGGAACTGAACTGAGCTGGGTTATCGTGGGCGGATGCCTGTTCAACGTCCACGTCAAAGCTATCGCAGCTGGCGGAAAAATGCCCGGATATCCGCCAGCAGCAGGTCGGTTTCCTCCAGCGCCGCAAAATGGCCGCCACGCGGCATCTCTGTCCAGCGCACAATGTTGTAAGACTGCTCAGCCCACAATCGTGGGGTCAGGTAAATTTCTTTGGGAAAAATAGCCCCGGCGGTTGGCACGCTGACAAAACCCAAGGGCTCGCTCATTGGCACCGCACGATTTTCATAATAAATGCGTGTAGACGAGGTGATGCTCTGCGTAAACCAATACACGCTGATATTGGTCAGCAATTCATCTTTGCTGAATTTGTCTTCCGGATGATTGTTGGGCAAATCACTCCAGCCATGAAATTTCTCAACAATCCAGGCAGCAAGACCCGCCGGTGAATCGTTTAAACCCACGCCCAGGCTTTGTGGTTTGCTGCCCTGTATCTGCTGATAGGCGGTTTCGTTGGCCATAAATGCCTGACGTTGATCGCGCCGTGCCAGATCGGCAGGTGGTGTCTGCGCACGCAGCTCTGGATCCGCCGGCGGGTTAGCCAACACAAAATTGGAATGTAAACCGATCAGCTGTTGCGGATAACGCGCCGCCAGAATGCGATTGATGATACCGCCCCAGTCACCACCCTGAGCACCGTACTTTTCATAGCCCAGCCGCTGCATCAACGCTGCCAGCATATGCGCCATTTTTTCCGGGTTATAACCGGGCGTTGCAGGTTTTTCCGAGAACGCAAAACCGGGCAGCGATGGCGCCACCACGTGGAAGGCATCGTCCGCGGAGCCGCCATGCAGTTCTGGATGTGTGAGTGGTTCAATTATCTTGTAGAACTCAACAATTGAGCCGGGCCAACCGTGTGTCAGTAACAGCGGCGTGGCATTGGCATGCGGAGAACGCTGATGAATAAAATGCATCTGCAGCCCGTCAATGTCGGTGACAAACTGATCAAACTCATTCAGACGCCGCTCCTGTGCGCGCCAGTCAAACTGATGTTGCCAATAGTCCAGCAACTCAGCCAGATAAGCCGTGTCAGTGCCATAGCGCCAGTCCACATCCTGCAACTGTTCCGGCAGCCGCGCTCGTGCCAGACGTTGCTGCAGGTCAGCAATATCTTCATCCGCAATGTGAATGGTATAGGGGCGGATGGAGGTATCCGCCGAGGGGCTACCCGGGCTGGCAGCCATCACAGCCTCCGATGGCAGCAGCAAATTGGCGCTCAGCAACATGCCAGCCAGTGCCGGCCAGCTCAGCGCACGTACCTTGCTGGCACAGGCCAGTATCAGCCTTGTCATCACTCAGATTCCTCGCCATCCAGCGCCCCGTCGACAGGACCCTGCTGTCCAAGTTGTTCCAGTTTGCGCGCGCCAGCCAGAATGCCGGAGAACGCGTAGTTGCCTTCATGACAGGCGTATTCGTACATCATTTCGCCCGCCGGTCGACGTTGCATGGGTATCTCGGCTGTCCACGGCTGACGGAACACCGTCGGGTCTTCCAGCGTCACGCTATAGATGATTTTGCCCGGCGACTCCAGCCAGAATTTTTCAGTGATGGTCAGGTGTTCACTGGCGCCACGGAAGGCCTGCTGCGGATGGAAGTGTTTGGTTTCAACCACCAGTGTGTCGCCCTCCCACCGCCCGACGGACTGCCCCATCCAGTGTTCGGTGTCGTAGGCCGTGTGCGGTTTGTCCAGGGGAATAATGCGCGCGTCGTGCACCATCTCCACCAGAATCACCACATGATCCGGCGTTTGCACAATCTGGTAGTTATTGTTGTACATCACCGGCAGCATGGGCGGCCCGGAGCTGGAACTGAAGGCCAGCAGACAACGCTCACCCATGGGCCGCAGCTCAGGGCCATCAAAAGGTTCCACACCCGGTCGCGCCCGCCATTCGGCAATCAGGCCCTGAGGTCGATCACCCTCCACAAATGGAATCTGTCCATCAGGCGGATCCACAATCAAGGAGGTGCGGAATTCGCCGTTCACCACCGCCACATTGGTGCCCCTGTCCAGCCAAAACAGGTTGTAACCGGCATCGGTATTGCCATCACTGGGCGGTGGGCGGTTAGGATCACTGGGCTGATTCGATTGTTCAACACGTTGGCGGGCAGTGGCTTCAAACTCGCGGGCCTGATCAGCAGTGAGAAAACCCTGCAGTCCCAACTGTGCGGGGCGCTCCAAGGGGGTTTGTGTCTGATTGGTCCACAAACCCTGAAGATCGGGTTTGCCATCCGGGGTGCGGGGTAATATCTGCTCGCTGCCTGCGGTCTGCGCATATATCAGGCTTGCCGGCGCGATTGCCAACAAAGCTGCAGCGCTTAAGCGGTAAATCGTTTTGCGGAGTATTGTCATTGTTAGTGCCGCCTTGTGGTCGATTCGCTTACATAGTAGTCCGCTCGATTGCCCGACACAATGCCTGTGAGAGCACCGGTTAAACGTCAGTTGATGCGGCTCTTGATGCGGCTCTTGAAGCA
>CANHAR010000246.1 GCA_947458495.1 Gammaproteobacteria bacterium
CTCAAGCGTTGGGCATCGGGTCGCGACAAAATGGATTCGGTGTTTGACGGCATTGCAGGTTACTACGTGTACGGACTGCCCATCCTGTTTGTGGTGCTGCCGGTGGTGACGCTGCTGCAACCGCTGCTGCCTATTGCCTTGGCGGTAACGTTGTTGCTCACGGGATTTGCCTGCGCGACGCTGGCGCTGAACGCGGTGACTGATCCTACCGAGCGCGGGGCGATGGTGCTGACCGCAATCGCATTCTCTCTGTTTGATCCATGGACAGGTCTGCTGGCCGGTCTTGCGACTATTGTGGTTGTGGTGGGCCCACATGTGTTCTTGAAAGCGAGAGCCGACGACCATCCCAAGTAAAGTCGACAGGCCAAAGCTTTTGTTGTGAGCGGTCGTAACCCGCCCACAAGACCCGATACGAGTGTCCCGAGTGCGGATCAATGCGCTCGGGACACACTTGCGACATGGGCCACAACACATAGGCGTTGACAGTGATCTCTGGTCTGGGTAACACGATACCGTGATGCTCGCCCTGCAAATCCCCCAGTGTCAGAATGTCGATATCCAGCGTTCGTGGACTGAAGCGATGCTGGTCGCGCTTGCGCCCGCTGCAGTTCTCCAACTCTTTGAGCAACAGACTGATGTCATCCAGCGGCAGGTCCGTATGCGTTGCCACCACCATATTCAAAAAGTTACCACCCTGAAATCCTACCGCTTCACTCTCAAATACCGATGACAACACCAGTTCACCAAAATGCGCATACAACGCGTCCAGCGCCAGCGAAATGTGGTACTCCGGTTGAAGATTACTACCCAGACCTAATGTCAGAAGTGCCATGTTGCCTTTTTATAATGTTTGCCGGGGAATTTGGCCACGCTCGATGATCACACCCACATCACGTGCACCGGTCACAGCGCCGGGTTTGCCCACACGCAGCCGCAGCCAGGGCACCGGGAATTCACGGAGCACAATCTCGGCCACGCGCTCAGCCATGGTTTCAATCAGCAAAAATTCCGCTTCCTCTATAAAGCTGATCAGGCGTTTGGACACCGCCTTGTAATCCAGGGTTTTACTGATGTCTTCGGTGGCAGCGGCGGCGCGGATATCCGTCGCCATGTCCAGATCAAGGCTGACGGTCTGGCGAATTTTGCGTTCCCAGTCGTAAATGCCGATGACTGTTTGAATTTGTAACTCGCGGATATAGACAATATCCATCAATACACTCCGGATACTTTGGTGGTTGCGTGTGTCAGGTTGACGACGGCGCAGCGCTTTGACGTAAGGACGACAGGCTTTCCAGCGGCCAGCGTGGCCGCGCAAAAATGGCCAGGCCCTCATGCTGGCCAGCCATCAGACGCTGACAACCCGCATAAGCGATCATCGCACCATTGTCGGTGCAGAATTTCGGCTGTGCGTAAAAGAGCTGGCTGCGCTGAGTGTCTACCATCTCCTGCAAACTGGCACGCAGTCGCTTATTGGCACTGACGCCGCCGGCGATGATCAAGGTTTTTAATCCGCTGTGCTGTAATGCGCGCCGGCACTTGATCACCAAGGTCTGCACCACGGCTTCTTCAAAGGCCAGTGCCACATCGGCTTTATCCTGTTCAGTGAGTTCAGCCTGTTTACCAAGCTCGATCAGCGTATTACGTACAGCGGTTTTTAAACCACTGAAACTGAATTCAAGCCCGGGTCTGTTAATCATCGGACGCGGGAACACAAACCGCCCTGGCGTGCCTTGTGTCGCCAGGGCAGCAACACGCGGCCCTCCCGGATATGCAAGCCCAAGCATTTTGGCGACTTTATCAAATGCTTCACCGGCGGCGTCATCCAGCGATTCACCCAGCAGGCGATATTCCCCTACACCCGTCACTGCGACCAATTGTGTATGCCCGCCCGATACCAGCAAAGCCACAAACGGAAACGACGGCGGATTGGCTTCCAGCATCGGTGCCAGCAGGTGACCTTCCATATGATGAACACCAATGGCCGGCACATTCCAGGCCATAGCCAGGGAACGTCCGATAGAGGCTCCGACCAACAACGCACCAATCAATCCGGGGCCGGCGGTATAGGCAATCCCGTTGATCGACGAAGCAGGGCTGCCGGAGTCTTCCATCAACTGACGAAGCATCGGTAGTGTCTTGCGAATGTGGTCACGTGAGGCCAACTCGGGAATCACACCACCGTAACGGGCATGCATTTTTACCTGGCTGTACAAGGCATCACCCAGCAAACCCTGTTCGCTATCGTAGATGGCAACCCCGGTTTCGTCACAGGAAGTTTCAATACCGAGTACGCGCATGCGTGGAATAACCCTGTTAAATGTCAACATCCTGTAAATGACTGTTGACCTGCTGCAAAGGACGTGAATAATACGGCAGCTCGGAGGCTTTGGCCAGACAGCCGATCTCTCGCCAATCAGAAGTTGCAATTTAGGTTTTGCAATTCCGTGTGCCGCGCATTACCATGTGCGCCCTTTTAAATTGAATGCAAAGGTGTTTGTGCACTATGCCAATGGTTAAACTGAAAGAAAACGAGCCGTTTGACGTTGCTCTGCGTCGTTTCAAGCGTGCTTGTGAAAAAGCCGGTGTTCTGGCAGAAGTCCGTCGTAAAGAATTTTATGAGAAGCCCACGTCTGCACGTAAGCGTAAAGCTGCTGCAGCGGTCAAGCGTCACCTGAAAAAGCTGTCACGTGACAACAAGAAGACCAAACGCTTCTATTGATTAACAGTCGGGAACTCTTATGGCCGACAGTGCAATCAAGCTCAAGCTGACTGAAGCAATGAAAGACGCGATGCGGGCCAAAGATAAAGCCCGACTCGGCGCCATTCGTCTTGCGTTAGCGGAAGTTAAAAAAGTTGAAGTGGATGAACGAATCGAACCCGATGACACCCGGGTTTTGTCGTTGCTGGAAAAAATGATCAAACAGCGCCGCGAATCCATCCGACAGTACGAAGATGCCAAGCGCAGCGATCTGGCCGACATCGAAAAAGCCGAAATTGTGGTGCTCCAGGAATTTATGCCCGCAGCTCTTGGCGAGCAGGAAATCGACGCCATCATTCTGCAGGCGATCAGTGATTCCGGCGCTGTTAACCCCCAGGAAATGGGCAAAGTCATCGCACTGGTCAAACCCCAGGTCGCTGGTCGCGCTGACATGGGAGCCATCAGCCAGAAAATAAAGAGCCGACTTAGCGGCGTCTGATCACTCAGAGCGGGGCCCGACATGGCTGGTCTGATTCCGCAATCCTTTATCGACGACCTGCTGAGCAGAGTCGACATTGTTGAAGTTATCGACAAGCGCGTCAAACTGCGCAAAACCGGCAAGAACTATTCTGCCTGCTGCCCGTTTCATCAGGAAAAATCCCCCTCGTTCAGCGTAGAGCCTGACAAGCAATTCTATTACTGCTTCGGGTGCGGCGCCGCCGGCAACGCACTGGGCTTTGTGATGAATTATGACAAAGCCGAGTTTCCGGAAGCGGTTGAATCACTTGCCTCCGACTACGGCCTGACCGTACCGCGTGAAGAAAAATCCGCGCACAGCGAGAAAAAGCGCCAAGAACATGAAGATCTGCTCAGCGCCCTCGAGCAGGCCAATCTGTATTACCAACAGCAGCTGCGCCAGCACCCGGCGCGCGACAGCGCCGTCAATTATCTTAAGGGTCGTGGCCTGACCGGACAGATTGCCAAACGTTTTGGCATCGGCTTTGCGCCACCGGGCTGGGCCAATCTGCTCACGCACCTTCAACACTATAAAGTCAGCAAAACCGTGCAGGAACAGGCCGGGCTGGTGATCCCCAAAGAGGCCGACCGCCGTCATAACCAAGACGATACTCACTACGACCGCTTCCGCGACCGCATCATGTTC
>CANHAR010000247.1 GCA_947458495.1 Gammaproteobacteria bacterium
TATGCCCTTCAACAAGTGGTGGATGGCGCACATGCGGAAGGTAAAACGGTCAGCATCTGTGGTGAAATGGCGGGAGATCCCGGTGCCGCCATCTTGTTGATGGCCATGGGTTTTGACATCCTGTCCATGAATGCATCCACTTTGCTCAGGGTCAAGGCAGTGATCAGGGCAGTGACCCTGAGCTCTGCAAAAACAGTTCTGGCCGAGGTTATGCAAATGACCGATGCGGCCAGTATCCGTCGCGCGGTTGATCTGGCGCTATACAATGCCGGGGTTGATCGTTTATTGCGGACATCCCGATGAGAGAGTTTTTATGCTGACTTACCCCGATATCGATCCGGTTGCATTTTCGATAGGCCCTTTGACCGTGCATTGGTACGGCATCATGTACATTGTTGCGTTCAGTGCCTGCTGGTTTCTGGCGCGTCTGCGTTCGCGTGGGGCCGTGGCGCCGGGCTCAAAAGGCTGGACTGAAGAACAGCTCTCGGATCTGGTGTTTTATGGCGCGCTGGGAGCCGTGCTGGGCGGTCGGTTTGGTTCAGTACTTTTTTACAACTTTGACCGATTTATTGCTGATCCCTTGTGGTTGTTGCGGGTATGGGAAGGCGGTATGTCCTTCCATGGTGGATTCCTGGGTGTGATGCTGGCGTTTTATCTGTATTCGCGACGTATCAACCGCCACTATTTTGATGTGCTGGATTTTATTGCGCCGTTTGCTCCGCTGGGTCTGGGCATCGGGCGTATTGGCAATTTTATTGGCGGTGAGCTTTGGGGCCGGCCAACAGAGGTCTCGTGGGGCATGGTATTCCCGCACGTTGATGACCTGCCGCGCCACGCCTCACAGCTGTATCAGGCATTTCTCGAAGGGGTTGTCTTGTTTGCGCTGGTCTGGTGGTTCTCTTCCAAACCACGGCCACGTTACGCGGTCGCCGGCCTGTTTGGTCTGGGTTACGGGCTACAGAGATTTTTTGTTGAATTCTATCGTGAGCCGGATTCATGGCTGGGTTTTGTTGCGCTGGACTGGCTTACTATGGGGCAGATTCTGTCGGTTCCGATGATCATCGCAGGGGCCGCGCTGATGGTTTACGCCTATCGCAAAAAGCCTGAGATTCAAACCAGAAAGAGGTCAGCATGAAACAGTATCACGATCTTCTGCAGCGGATTCTGGATGAGGGCGCCGTTAAAACTGATCGCACCGGCACGGGTACTTTATCGGTGTTTGGTCACCAGATGCGCTTTGACCTGCAGGACGGTTTTCCGCTGCTGACCACCAAAAAACTGCATCTGCGTTCCATCATTCATGAATTGTTATGGTTTCTGACCGGTGACACCAATATTCGCTATCTGAAGGAAAACGGCGTGTCGATCTGGGACGAATGGGCTGATGACAAGGGTGATCTTGGTCCTGTGTATGGTTTCCAGTGGCGTTCCTGGCCGGCAGCAGACGGCGCCTCTGTTGACCAGATCAGCAATGTCATCGCCCAGATCAAAAAAAATCCGGATTCTCGCCGCCTGATGGTGGTTGCCTATAATCCGGCGTATGTGGATCAGATGGCGCTTCCGCCTTGCCATTCATTGTTTCAGTTCTATGTGGCTAACGGCCGTTTGTCCTGTCAACTCTATCAGCGCTCTGCGGATACCTTTCTGGGGGTGCCATTTAATATTGCTTCATATGCACTGCTCACACAGATGGTGGCGCAGCAGTGTGATCTGGAGCCCGGCGAGTTTATCTGGACCGGAGGTGATACGCATCTTTACAGCAATCACCTTGAGCAGGCGCGATTGCAGTTGACCCGGGAATTTTTCACCTTGCCGACTTTACAGATCAAGCGGCGGCCACCATCGATATTTGATTACAAATACGAAGACTTCGAGATTGTGGGATACCAGGCACATCCGCATATCCCGGCGCCGGTGGCAGTATGAGATTGGCGCTGATCTGGGCCATGTCACGCAACCGCGTGATCGGTCGCAACAATGCCTTGCCGTGGTACCTGCCAGAAGATTTAAAGTATTTTAAGCGCGTCACCATGGGCAAGCCGATTATCATGGGGCGTAAGACCTGGGAGTCGATTGGCAGGCCATTACCCGGCCGCACCAACATTGTCATAACCCGCAGCAGCAGTTATCAGGTACCCGAAGGTGTCAAGGTGGTTTCGTCACTGGAGGCTGCCTTTGAGCTGGCCGATAAAGTCTGCCTGATCAATGGACTTAATGAGGCAGTGGTCATCGGAGGCGCAGAGATTTATGCATTGGCTTTGCCCAGCGCTACCCGGCTCTATATGACTCAGGTGCATGCTGAAGTTCATGGGGATGCTTTTTTCCCGCAGATTGATCTGGATGTATGGCAAGAACTGGCACGGGAGGACTTTGCAGCCTCCGGCGCTAATCCGTACGACTACAGTTTTGTGGTGCTGGAACGTCAGTCATAAAACATCGGGCATCAAACAATTACAATTTCCTGCCTACCCACAGTAGCAGTGTGTCTATCAGGTCATGTTTGCTGAACGGTTTGGACAGCACATCATCCATGCCAGCGGCCAAGCACGCGGCTTTGTCACCTTCCATAGCACCTGCGGTGACCGCGATGATGGTTGTTCGCCGACGTCCCCGCTCACTGGCGCGTATGACACGTGCTGAGTCAAAACCGTCCATGACTGGCATGTTGCAATCCATCAGAATCGCATCAAACCCTTCCGCACGGCCCAGCGCTGCCTCGTAAGCTTGCTGCCCATCGGTGACGCAGACCAGATTGTCCGTTACACCCTTGAGGTAGGCTTTAATCAACTGAGTATTGATGGGGTTGTCTTCAGCGACCAGAATATTCAGTCCCTGCAGTGCGCTGGAGTGAGAGTGCACAGACAGCTTGGTGTTGCTCTCTTCGGGGGTGATGGCCGGGGACAGCGGTAACTCCAGAGTGAATCGCGAGCCTTTACCCAGCTCACTGGCCACGTGAATGCGTCCATTCATGCTTTCAGCCAGCGAATTGGAAATGGTCAGGCCCAGCCCGGTACCACTTAACATCAGGGAATCAGAATTGCTTGACTGGAAAAATGGCAGGAATAATTTGTCCAGATCGTCCTGCGGAATGCCTACGCCCGTATCGCTGATGTCAAAGCGCAGACATTCAAAGGGATGTTGTTGTACTCTGACGGCGACGGTGACGGCGCCTTGCGATGTAAACTTGATGGCGTTACTCAACAGGTTGGTGAGGATCTGTCGGATGCGCAACCGGTCACCAACAAAATGGGTGAGCATACCGGGGGCAGTGGTGATGCTGAACTGCAGGTTTTTCTTCTCGGCCAGCGGGCGAAACATAAACTCCAGTGACTGCAACAGGTCTGCGAGACCGAAGTTCACCGGTTCGAGAACCACCTCATTGGATCCCGCCTTGGAGAAATCCAGCACATCATTGATGAGTGCCAGCAACACGGTGCCCGATTCACGGATGGTCAGGGTGAGCTGCTGGATATGGGGCGGAGGCGATTCGCCCAATATCAGATCAGCCAGTCCCAGAATGGCGTGCAGAGGGGTACGTATCTCATGGCTGACGCGGGCAACAAAGCGGGCTTGCGCGATATTGGCCTGATTGGCGTCCTTGGCCAGTTGCTCCGCTTGATCGCGGGCTGATATCAGTGCCAGGTTTTGTGATTGAATCAGCGACTCATGCTGCGAACGGACCTCAGCGTTTACCAGCAGATCAGCGAGCAGGCGTAACAATGTCAGGTCAACGTCTGTCCACAGCCTTTCCTGCCTGACGGCATCAAATCCGATAAAGCCAATACAGGCTTCGTCCAGAA
>CANHAR010000248.1 GCA_947458495.1 Gammaproteobacteria bacterium
GGGCCTGGATTGGCTAACGGCATCGCCAATCTTCACAACGCACGCAAGGCCGGCACACCGATTATCAATCTGGTAGGCAACCATCCACAGTTTCATATCGGTTTTGATGCGCCGCTGACCTCAGACATAGACACATTGGCGCGTAACTTCTCTTGCTGGATAAAATCCTGCAGCACTGCAGACACCCTGGCACAGGACGGCGCAGATGCGTATACCGCCAGTTTGCGTGCCACACACGGATCTCAAGGACAGATATCGACGTTGATACTGGGCGCAGATGCTGCCTGGGGCGATTCACCTGGCCGTGCCAAGGTGAATGGCCTGCCTCAGCGAGCGGTGGTGGACAGCAGAAACATATCCCAGGTTGCCAGCGTTCTGGCATCAGGCGAAAAATGCGTCATGATTCTGGAGCACGATGGTGTGCGCACGGCGTCGCTGCAACAGGCAGGAAAAATTGCCGCAAAAACCGGCTGCCGTATCATGTCAGGCACATTTCCGGGGCGGGTTGACGGCGGCGCCGGTGCCATCGACGTTGAGCGCATGCCTTATTTCCCCGAGCACATTCTGGCGTCACTGGCAGGTGTGCAGCACTTGATTCTGGTTGGCGCTCAAACTCCCGCCAGCTTTTTTGCCTACCGCACGACCCCCAGCAGACTGGTTCCCGAAGGCTGCCAGGTGCATACACTGGCTCGGATTGAAGAAAACGCACTGGACGCTCTGCAGCAGCTTGCCGAGCACTTGGGCGCTTCTACATCCACTGCCAAGTGCTTTGCACGCGCCGAGCTCGCACTGCCAAGCGGTGAGATGAGCACACGCAATATGATTCAGGCGATTGCGGCAACACTGCCCGATCAAGCGATCGTGGCCACGGATTCCGGTCTGGGTAACGCAGCACAACCCGCCTGCCAGAACGCTGCACCGCACACATGGCTGAGTCTGACCGGTGGTTCAATTGGCCAAGGCAGCCCAGTGTCTACCGGCGCGGCATTAGCCTGCCCGCAGCGCAGAGTGCTGGCATTACTGGGCGATGGTGGCGCGGCGTACACCATTCAGAGTTTGTGGACGCAGGCTCGCGAACAATTGAATGTCACGACGGTAATTTTTGCCAACCGCAAATACAACATTCTTAACGTTGAGTATGGTCGCTTGGGAGTCACCGAGGTCGGCCCCATCGCGGCAAGCTTGTTTGACATCGGCAATCCCGATATCGACTGGGCCATGTTGGCCAACAGCATGGGAGTGCCCTCCGCCACAGCCAGGTCTGCAGAAGAGTTGTGCACACTGCTGAACCGCAGTTATCAGCAAGCAGGTCCTTTTTTGATACAAGCAATGTGTTAACAGCATGGTTTTGACCAAAAAGTAAGCCGGCTATCCAACTATTAGTGGTCCGGCTCACTCAACCAAACACTATCTTTAGTTAACACAATGTTTTATATGATTTTTTACTTCTGGCACGGTTCTGGCTTGTCTCACAATGACAACACTCAACACACTTTGTCACTGTGGCTTAACGCCGTTTTCCGGCACGTCAGACCGGTTGGAGCCTAACGAAATGAATATCATCAAGAATATCTGCACATTGATCGTGTTCGCCGCATTGTTTGTGCTGGCATTACCGTTGATTGGAGCAGGACTGGGCCTGGTGGTACTGTTTGGCGCAGCGTTTATCTGGCTGCTGCCGATTCTGTTGATCCTGAATTCCGATAAAACGACGGGCGGTGAAAAGGCGGCGTGGATACTGGCAATCATCTTCCTGTCATGGTTTGCGTGGATATTCTACTTCCTGCTGGCGCCGATCAAACCGCGTCGTTACCATCGCTACGACTAAGCCCACCGACTGCCTTTCAATTTATTGATCCTACTCAAACACCATGGCGCTGCAGACTACAGACCTTCGGCGCCGTGGTGTAGCATGGGTACCGACATCAACTGGCAGAGCGGGTAACATGAATCAGCACACTGCAACCTGTGTTCCGGGCAGCGACGAATGGCTCAGCCTGGTTAACGAACAAATCATTGATCCCGAACGCCGTATCATCGATCCTCATCATCATCTGTGGCGCAAACGCTTTAATCGCGATTATCTGCTGGACGAATATTTTGCAGACACCAACAGTGGCCACAATATTGAGCAGACAGTCTTTATTGAATGTCATGCCTTTTACGACAAGGACGCTCCAGAACACCTGCAGTCTCTGGGTGAAACCCGCACGATTACTGATATCGCCGCCGCCAGTCGTCGCTATGCTGACCAGGCGCGAGTGAACGGTATTATTGCCAACGTCAACCTGTGCCTGGGTGAGCAGCCTGAACAGCTGAAATCGGTAATTGCGCAGCATCGGGAGATTGCTGGTTCCTTGCTCAAAGGTATCCGCCACGCTGGTGCACGTGATTCACGACCTGAAGATCTGCTGATTCCAGGACGAGCACCACCGTATCTGTATGGCAGAGAAGACTTCCGCAAAGGCCTGCGCATGCTTGGCGAGTTAGGTCTGACCTACGACACATGGCATTACCATCACCAGAACGTCGATTTTTGTGATCTTGCCGAAGCAGTGCCGGAAACCACCCTGGTACTGGATCACTTCGGAACGCCGCTCGGCGTGGGCGTTTACAAAGGCTCGCGTGATGCCATCTTCAGTCAGTGGAAAGAAGATATAAAACGCCTGTCGCGTTCACCCAATGTGGTGGCAAAACTCGGCGGTCTGGCGATGCCGGATAATGGTTTTGGCTGGGATGCGCGAGAGCGGCCGGCGGATTCCGATGAACTGGTGCGCTGGCAGAAAAAATATTACCTGTACACCATTGAGTGTTTCGGGCCACAACGCTGCATGTTTGAAAGCAACTTCCCGGTAGACCGCCTGTCCATCAGTTACCCGGTTTTATGGAACGCGTTTAAAAAGCTGGTGGCAGACTTCAGTGAAGACGATAAACATGCGCTGTTTTATGGCACAGCGGCGCGGGTATACCAACTTACGACTCCCGGCGTTTAACACGCTTGACCACACCGCTGCTGGTCAAAATGGGTTTACCATCCACTTCAATAACCGCTCTGACAAAAATCAGTGAACCACCTTTACGAGTCACCTCAGCGCGCCCGATCACGAGATCACCATCAAAGGCCGGGCCAACAAACTCATTGTTGCAGGTGACCGTCACTACCGCCTCGTGGGTGCCGCCAATCGCGGCAATACACAAAGTATAGTCGGCGAACATCATCAATATACCGCCATGCAGGGTTTTGTGAGCGTTGCAATTTTCGGTTCTGACCCTGAATGCAGTGGTGACTGTCTCTGCCTGATCATTGTCCACTGCAAAAAAGAACGGACCATTGTGATCTTCTGCACAATCACCCTGCCAATGCTGAAAGTGTTCCGCGATGCCATAAGCTTGCGGTCTGACGTCTTTAGTGCTCACTCAATCCTCATCCTTGTCTTCGTCTTCATCATCTGTAACAACATCGATAGCAGCACCAGCGACTTTAAATGGCACTTTCGCGACTTCAAGGCTGACATCTACGGCTGCGCCAACCACCGTTCCCAGACAGGCCGACAAACTCAGCACCAACGCTGCTGCTATCAAAACACGCACCCTTACTCTGTTCATATCACTGCTCTTCCGGGTTTATAAAGCTCGGGCGATTGGTGCCCGGGATACCATTGTTTGGTTGTTCAAAGATGCCCGCTGCGGCGAGTGGTAAACGGTTGCAAATGCTCGATACCCCTGCCATGAATTACCAGTTCACGCAGGGCCTCTGCCAGCCGCTCGCTTTCCTCCAGCACCATGTGCCAGA
>CANHAR010000249.1 GCA_947458495.1 Gammaproteobacteria bacterium
ACATAGTCGGCCTGCCACAAGGCCAGCGGGCTGCGGCGGGTTGCGATACGGATTAGTTCTGAAGCCATAAGCTGTCCATTTTTTTTACGATTGATTATAAGAACCTGACGGCATTCTACGCCAAAAGCACCCCGAATGTGGCACGGCATCTTGCGTACATTCGCCGGTTGGCGGGCACATGGTATACTCCGCCGCGTTTTCAACTGCAGGTGACTACCATGAGCAACAAGCCAACCGTGCCCGGCCCGAGCAGCGGCCACACTTTGTGGGGCGGCCGATTTTCAGAAGCCACCGATGCCTTTGTGCAACGGTTTACTGCGTCGGTCAGGTTTGACCAGCGCATGTATCGTCAGGATATCCGCGGCTCAATTGCCCACGCGCGCATGTTGCAACAAGCCGGCATACTGACAGCTGATGAGTGCGCAGCTATTGCAGAAGGTTTGCTGGCGATTCAGGCGGACATCGACGCTGGCAACTTCACCTGGTCGGTGGAACTCGAAGATGTGCACATGAACATTGAGTCCGAGCTGACCAAACGCATTGGATTGACCGGCAAAAAGCTGCATACCGGCCGTTCACGTAACGATCAGGTAGCGACCGATATCCGCCTGTATGTGCGCGATGAAATTGACGTAATTGCCGCACAACTGACCCGTCTGCAAAGTGCGCTGCTCGATATTGCCGAGCGCGAAGCCGACACCATCATGCCGGGTTTCACACACCTGCAAACTGCACAGCCGATTACCTTTGGGCATCATCTGCTGGCCTGGTTTGAAATGCTCGATCGCGATTACAGCCGACTGTTGGACTGCCGCAAGCGTTTGAACAAGTCACCTCTGGGTGCTGCAGCACTGGCAGGCACCAGCTACCCGATCAACAGGCATTTCACTGCTGAACAACTGGGTTTTGATGCACCCACGCGCAACTCACTGGACTCCGTCAGCGACCGTGATTTTGCGATTGAACTGGCGGCCTGTGGCAGCCTGATCATGACGCACCTGTCGCGTTTTTCTGAAGAGCTGATCCTGTGGACCTCTGCGCAATTTGATTTTATTGATCTGCCGGATCGCTTCTGCACGGGCTCGTCCATCATGCCGCAGAAAAAGAACCCCGACGTCCCTGAACTGGTGCGTGGCAAAAGCGGTCGTGTCACCGGCCACCTGATCGCCCTGCTGATGCTGATGAAGTCACAACCACTGGCCTACAACAAGGATAATCAGGAAGACAAAGAGCCGCTGTTTGACCTGATCGACACCGTACACGATTGCCTGAAGGCGTATGGCGACATGATTCCGGCCATCAAACCCAAAAAAGAGAACATGTACCTGGCGGCCAAAAAAGGCTACGCCACCGCTACTGATCTGGCTGACTATCTGGTCAAAAAAGGTCTGGCTTTCCGCGATGCGCACGAGATTGTGGGCAAATCGGTGGCCTATGGTATCCAGCAGAAAAAGGACTTGAGCGAGCTGTCGCTGTCGGAGTTGCAACAGTTCTGCGACATCATCCGCGACGATGTGTTTGCAGTACTCAGCCTTGAAGGTTCCGTGCAGGCACGTGACCACATGGGTGGCACAGCGCCTAATCAAGTGCGCGCGGCAGTGGCCACCTGCCGCGAGTTAATCGCAATGCGCTGAGTCAGCTCAAAAAATAAGGCCCGGGCAACAAGGCCGCATTAGCCGCCTCGTCTTTAACCGGCTATAATCGCCGTCAACTCAACAGGCAGCATTCAGACAACGGGGACACGAGACAGGTGAGCAGAGCAGCACTCATTGTTTTGATCAGCCTGATCACAGGCGGCTTGAGTGCCTGCGGCCAAAAAGGGCCATTGCAACGCCCTGCCTCTTTGCCCCCGGCGCAGGCACAGGTACTGCAGCACATCGATTCAGGACACCATGAACTCATTTCAATACCAGAACGGCGAACTGACAGCTGAAAATCTGCCCTTAAGTACCGTTGCGGAACAATTTGGCACGCCCTGTTATGTGTACTCCAGAGCCGCACTGGAACATAACCTGTTGGCGTATGAACAGGCACTCGACGGCATTCCGCACCTGACATGTTTTGCTGTCAAAGCCAACTCTAATCTTGCCGTTCTCAATGTATTGGCCCGCCTGGGCTCAGGCTTTGACATTGTCTCCGGGGGCGAACTGACACGGGTTTTGCGCGCCGGCGGCGATCCGTCCAAAGTTATTTTTTCCGGCCTTGGCAAAACAGAACCCGAAATCGAGCAGGCCCTTGAGGTCGGCATCCTGTGCTTCAATGTAGAGTCTGATGCCGAACTGGACCGGATCAATGACATTGCCAGACGTTGCGGCAAACGCGCCGCCATTTCGTTGCGCGTTAACCCGGACGTTGATGCCGGGACACACCCTTATATCTCCACTGGTTTAAAAGAAAACAAGTTTGGTATCGATATTGCAGCGGCATTTGAGGTTTATCAGCGTGCTGCCGGCATGAGTCACATTGACATCACCGGCATCGATTGCCACATCGGTTCACAACTGACCAGTATTGCTCCTTACCTTGATGCCGTGGACAAAATTCTGTTGCTGGTAGACCGACTGGCACAGTCCGGCATCACGCTGAAGCACATCGATATCGGCGGCGGGCTGGGCGTGGTCTATAACCAGGAAACGCCGCCACCACCGCAGGCCTTGATTGACGCCGTCAGACACAAAATCCTTGGCCGCCATCTGACGCTGATCATGGAGCCGGGCAGGTCAATCTGCGCCAATGCTGGCATCTTGCTGACCCGGGTGGAATTTCTGAAACATACTGCACACAAACATTTTGCAATCATTGATGCCGCGATGAACGACCTGCTCAGGCCCTCTCTGTATGGCGCATGGCAGGATATCGTGCCCGTCAGACAAGCCTGTTCCCATGATGAGCAGGCCAGCCGGCCTGCACATGTTTACGATGTTGTGGGGCCCGTGTGCGAGTCAGGAGATTTTCTTGGCAAGGAAAGAACATTGAGCATTGCGGCGGGTGATCTTCTGGCAGTACGCTCTGCAGGTGCTTATGGGTTTGTAATGAGTTCCAACTACAACACCCGCAACCGGGTAGCCGAAATCATGGTCGACAATAATCGCGCCACAGTGGTGCGCCAGAGGGAAACCATTGACTACCAACTCAGTCTCGAACACGTGTTGGCAGACTGACATCATGAACAACTCAACAGCAGTGCAGCGCATCCCCTTCACCAAAATGCACGGACTCGGCAACGATTTTGTGGTGCTGGATACCATTTCAAATCCAGTGGAACTGAGCCCGGCACAGGTGCGGCAACTGGGTGACCGCAAGCGCGGCATCGGATTTGACCAACTGCTGATCATCGGGCCGCCGCGACGCCCTGACGCGGATTTCAGTTACCGGATATTCAACACGGATGGCAGTGAAGTAGAGCATTGTGGCAATGGCGCCCGCTGTTTTGCGCGTTATGTCTTGCAGCGCGGTCTGATTGCGCGCAGTCCTATCCGAGTGCAGACCATGAACCGGTTGCTGGAACTGCACAGTCATCAGAATGGGCTGGTCACCGTCGATATGGGTGCGCCTGACTTCTCGCCCGCATCATTACCCTTCGACGCTGCCCTTCAGCAGGGAACTTACACGCTGTCAGTGCCACAACATCCCGGTGCTGCCACAGTGACCAATGTGCATTTTTATGCGGTGTCTATGGGGAACCCACATATTGTGATGATGGTTTCCGATTGCGACACGGCACCC
>CANHAR010000250.1 GCA_947458495.1 Gammaproteobacteria bacterium
GCGATAAACATGCGCCCAGAGGTCCATAGAGCTTACGCGGTTCAGTGGTTTGTAATGGCTTCAGTGTTAATGTTTTTATATTTGTTTTTCAGCATCAGAAAACTGGAGAGGTGAAATGCAGAACACCACATTAAACAGACTTAAGTTGGCTTTTTTGCTGTTTATCGCATTTGTGCCAATCACGCTCGCAACAGTCGCTTATCGCAATGCAGTTGAGAACGGTGGCTTTGGTGCGACAGTTAACAAAGGCAATCTGATTATGCCTCCTGCAGATATAACCGATCTGACGATGACTGATGCTAGCGGCGCACCAATGTTCAAGAGCTTCGAGGAAATCATCGCCGAGATTGAAAATGACGATGACTACATTCCGCAGCCTTGGTTAATGGTTTTTATGACAGCCAATGCCTGCGATTCAGCTTGCGAAGAGCGTATCCATTTATTACGCCAGATGCACATAACCTTGAATGAGGATATGCCGCGCGTCAGGCGTTATTACCTGAATGCAACAGGTGAGAACCTCCCGCAGGCAACCGCTGACTTCTTCAGAGAAGAGTATCCAGAAATGGGTATCGCTCAAGGAAACAAACAAGTAATTACAGAGAATCTCGCAGCGAAAAATGTCTTGTTGGATCTCGACACTAACAACTATGTGTTTTTTGTAGATCCTGTTGGAAACGTAATGATGTATTACGAGCCACATCATCCAATTCAGGATATAAAAACAGACTTGGAAAAATTGTTGGGTCTATCAAGTCTTGGCTGAAACCTCCAAAAGCGCGCTTCTAAGTCTACAATGACGAGATCAGCTTCAAATCTGCAAACGGATTGAAGAAGTTTGCATCGACTGCGGCCAACACTACCTCCGGATGTTTGTTAGTCATCATTATCTGGATATTGTTGATCTGGCTGTCTTTAGCATAAATAAGAACGAGGTATTGGCCACTGATAATCTCTTGGTGAAAGTTGGCAATTTTTTTATTTTCGCTCGCTACACCTGCCAAACCCCCAAGCCATGCTCCAAAGCAGGTAATCAGAAAAATAATCCCTACATACCCAATCAGCGGGACAGGTGCACCAAAGGGGTCTGTGACGGACGTGATTCCCGCCGTACAAAGCCCTGCCAAAAAACCCAGGCCTGCGCCTATGAATCCTTCGCGGATCAGGTCGAGTGTCTCTAGATAGTTGCTTGAGTGCAGATGTTGTTTGACCAGACCACTTTCGTCTTTGTTATGGATGTGCAAAAACCAGTCGTCTATGCCAATACTGTGAAGGTCATCAGAAATACTCTGGGTACTTTTAAGGGTAGGTGACAAATAATAGATACATTTCATAGCGTGGCTCCTCAACTGATGTAGCTTTAGCGGGAATCGCTGCCGAACGTCTATCTTTTTGATGTTGCAATTTGAATCTACTCCTCAAAAAAATAATTGTCCTCATTTTTTTTAATCAAACATGAATTGCGGTACAATCCACGCCTGAAAAAATCAATAGCGCACATAGTCAAATTGCACAAATACAGGTGCATATTTGGTGTGAAAGAGAGCATCCGGTGACAGAGATAACACATAAGCAGGCAGTAAACTGGCGCGATTACTACGAGATGTGCAAGCCTCGTGTTGTTATGCTGATGATCCTGACCTCAATGGTAGGAATGTTTCTGGCAGTGCCCGGCATGGTTCCATTGGATATCCTTATCCTTGGTAATGTTGGTATTGCTTTGGTTGCGGCTTCCGGGGCAGTTGTGAATCATCTGATTGACCGCAAGGTTGATGCAGTGATGCGCCGGACAGTTAACCGCCCAATGCCACAGGGCCGCGTCGATCCTGCACAAGCTGCCTGGTTCGCCGCCAGCATTGGTGTTGCGGGCATGTTGATTATGCTTATCTGGGTCAACGCTCTGAGCGCATGGCTAACACTTGCTTCGTTCATCGGATACGCATTTATTTACACGGGCTACCTGAAACGCGCTACGCCTCAGAACATCGTCATTGGTGGTTTGTCGGGTGCGATGCCGCCACTGCTCGGCTGGGCCGCTGTGTCAGGCTCGATCGAGCCAGGTGCTCTGATCCTGGTTTTGATTATTTTTGCATGGACCCCGCCACATTTTTGGGCTTTGGCCATCTACAGAAAGGACGAGTACGCTAAAACAGGTATACCCATGCTCCCCGTCACTCATGGCGAGCACCTCACCAAAATACATATTATTCTTTATACAATAATAATGATTTTGGTCAGTGTGCTTCCATACCTGATCGGAATGAGCGGCCCGCTGTACTTGCTCGCGGCACTGGTACTGGGCTTTGGGTTTTTATACTGGACACTGTTATTGATGTTTAAGCCTAAACAGTCAACGGCGATGGACACATTCCGTTATTCGATCGTATACCTGATGGTGCTCTTTCCAGTGTTGCTGGCAGACCACTATTTGTTCCCCTGAAAACACTGCTACGGACTTGTTGATATGAAGCGAAACGTAAAGATTACGCTGATTGCGTGTCTTGTCTGGGTGCTATTTGTAATGTTTATGACTTACAACCGCTATGCCTCCGTTAACCAGGCAGCGGTTCTGAATCCGGAAGAGCTTCGCGAAATTGGGGCGTTGATCTATGAGCAACCAGTCGCACTTCAGCCTTTTGAGCTGATTGACCATCACGGACGCGCGTTTACGGATGCCAGTTTGCAAGGAAAGTGGAGCCTGATCTTTTTTGGATTTACACACTGCCCGGATATTTGCCCGCTAACAATGCAGGAACTCACATCCTTTTATCAGTCACTTGAGGGGTCTCTGCTACAGCAGGACACACAGGTTGTGATGATCAGCGTTGATCCGTTCCGAGACGACACCCCTACGGTAGCCAAGTATATGACGGCATTCGATGAGGATTTTCTGGGTGTTACCGGGGAGTTCTCCACAGTGTCGCGGCTTGCCAGTGATCTCTTTGTGACGCCAGGAATAATGCCGGTTCCCGCTCCAGATGGTGGAGTACCACGCAACTTTCTGATTGATCACAGTGGCAACATACTCATCGTTGATCCAAGCGGCCAATATCGAGGTTTTATGGAGCCGAATATCAAACGCGATAACATGAAGCAGGCTTATGAGTTAATCAGAGCAGCTCTTTGAATTAACGTTTTCCTGTCTCCGGTTTCAGGTAGACAACAATAAACAAAACAAACGCAGTGGCGACGATAGAAGGACCTGCCGGAGTATCCCACACGTAAGACAACGCCAATCCGCCAATAACAGCGAGCGAACCGGCCACCGCTGCTCCAATCGCCATTTGTTCAGGGGTGCTCGATAGTCTTCGGGCAGCCGCAGCAGGAATAATCAAAAGCGACGTAATCAACAACACACCAACAATTTTCATTGCCACGGCTATCAAGATTGCAATCAGAAAAACCAGCAGCGCATAAAGTCGGTCGGCAGCTAAACCCTCTATCATGGCTAGTTCCCGATGGACTGTAATCGCCAGAAATTTTTTCCAGAAAGATATCAGGACCACTCCGCTACCTAGGCAGCAACTGACTATCCAGATAAGGTCAGTTAGTGTAATGGTGAGCAAATCACCAAACAGAAACGCGTTTAGATTTACCTGGACACGATCTGAAACTGACAAAACCAGGATCCCAAATGCCAGTGTGCTGTGCGCAATGATTCCTAGCA
>CANHAR010000251.1 GCA_947458495.1 Gammaproteobacteria bacterium
TCCAGATCAACTGAAGCAAAGGCTTCAGCATAGTTAAAATCAGCGCCCATCGGATTGGATGCAGCAGAATTCTGGCGAAGGGGATCAAGACTCAGGCTGTTAGGCCACCAGTAGTCATTGGTAGGCGCGGATGCGCTTTGGGCAAAAACCGGCCCCGATAGCACAGGTGCCATAACAAGTGCGATTGCAGTTGCCAAAGGTATTGTGAATTTACGCATTGTAGTTTTCCTTTAGGATGATGGGTAATCTGACCCGTCATATACTAAAACGAATGTACTTTGCCTATTGATTGTATTTAGTTATCGTAATGATTAGAAAAACCTGCAACAAAATGATTTTTACTCATCAAAATACTGTGTCAAACACCCAGCAGGCGCAGCGACCGGGTTGCATCGGGCTATGCCGTTACTGTCTGGTAGCTCTACCCTGTAACCCGATCCGAACGGTGACGGCTCAACATAATCCGTGCTGACAAACTGAGCACCGCTGCCAAGAGCCAATTGTCGCCGGGTTGTATCACCGGACCGCGCTTCTTCAGTCGGAACATCTGAACGGGTGCGAACAAGGTAATTACGCTCCACGTAATCACGGATCAATGCATGATCGTCAAGCGCATTGTTCATTTTGATAAAACCTGCTGCAGGATGTCCCGGGTCCGCACTGACAAACAAGGCACGTGACTCCAGCGTGGGAGCGCCGGCAAGATACTCCTCTCGATGGCGCCCGGTATTGTCCATGGCAAACATGACTTTGCCGCGACTCTCAGCCAATGTCGGCCAGCCTTGTTCCACAATGGCTTGCTCCAGTGTGGCAAAGTTGCCTCTGACATCGTCGGGTGTAATAACGTGATTGCATTCAAACACCTGCCAGATTTCACGATCTGCACCTAGCAGCAAGGACTGATCAAAGATTACAGGCTCAACATATTCAACCGGCCCCCAGTCCGGGCGAGCACCGTCTTTAAACTCGATCATCACCATGATTGGAAGGTGCGCGGGATTGGCAAGGGACCAGTCTCTGATCTGCTCAAGACACAATATCAAGGTCAGACAGGTGCTTCGATAGTCAACATCCTGTGAGTGCAGAACTTTAAGCCCTGGCTTTTGCATCACTTCACGGTCACGAGCAATATCAGCGTCTGTGACCAATCTGCCACCGGCTGGATCGGCATACAAACCTCCGTCTGGATCAGCAAACACATCAAGCTCAAACTGACGCACATTAAACTGCTCAAGTTGCTCGGG
Source organism: Gammaproteobacteria bacterium (assembly GCA_947458495.1). GTDB lineage: Bacteria > Pseudomonadota > Gammaproteobacteria > Pseudomonadales > Pseudohongiellaceae > Pseudohongiella. Next base: position 1,245 of record CANHAR010000251.1, read on the forward strand.
CAGTGGCCGGTGCTCATAACTGATATCCCTCGCCCAGCCGGCGCGATACGTATCAAGCAGTGTGATGAGGTCAGTTAATGGCCAGCGCTTATAACTGTTATGGGTCCCGAGTACCTGTAACTGATTGAGTCTTAGACATTGCTGTGCGTTATCGGCTGATAACGGTTCACAGCCTGCATCAGCCTGTGAGGGTGCGGGAGCCAGAAGCGCCATCACTACGCTGGCAATGCCTGTCAATAAAAACAAACGTACATTCATAGAACAGACCTTCAAGCGAATTATGTAATTAAAAGTATGTCCTGTGGCTGCGACAACTGTGTGACATCTGGCCGCTCACCCACGCAAACAACAGATTCAACACTGACATAAATTTGTCAACTTTTGCAGTTACATTGAAGGCATGACAAAAATCATAGCCAATTGCATACCCCTGTTGTATGCCCTGAAAAGGCTGGATGAGGCCGCTTTCCACAAAGCCTTTCGCAGCGACAGGACTTGTGCCCCCTTCAGAAAGATTTCCGCGACAGCAGATGGTCACTTATACGTTCTCAGCGCAATCTTCTGCTGGATGTTGATCAAGGAGCCAGGCTCCCACTTTGTCAGTTTGCTTTGCATCAGCTTTATGCTGGAACGCCCGATGTACTTTATTCTGAAAAATGGCTTAAAACGAAGCCGCCCCGCACAGATAATTCCGGGATTCAACAGCATCATTATCCCGTCAGACCATTTCAGTTTTCCTTCCGGCCATACGTCGGGAGCATTTATATTTGCTACGGCGATCACGCTGTCTTTAGCTGATGCCAGCTCAACCTTTGGTATCAATGCTGAAACGCTGCTGATCAGCACACTCTATAGCTGGGCAGTCATGGTCGGCGTGTCTCGCGTGATGCTGGGAGTGCACTTCCCGGGCGACACACTGGCTGGGGCCACTCTTGGCACGTCAATCACGATATTTGTTCACTCACTGGTGCTGATATGAAGATTCTCTATGGCGTACAAGGCACTGGCAACGGCCATATTTCCCGTGCTCGTGCGATGGCTCCCGCGCTGGCTGAACATGGCTTGAGCGTTGATTATCTGTTCAGCGGCAGACCCGCAGAACGCTATTTTGATATGGCTCCATTTGGCGATTACCGACTACGTCAGGGACTGACATTTGTTGTGAAAAACGGGTGTATTGATCGCCTCAACACCATCAAAAAATCCGGTTTCGGACGCTTTGTACAAGAAGTTCGCAATCTGGATGTATCCTCTTATGATCTGGTGATAACCGACTTCGAACCTGTTACGGCCTGGGCCGCAAAAATCGCCAAAAAACGCTGCATTGGCATCAGTCGCCAATATGCATTTTGTTACGACATCCCCAAGGTACCGTCAGGCATAGGCCAACTGTTGTTCACTTGGTATGCGCCTGCACAGATCAAACTGGGCTGTCATTGGGACTCTTTTGGGGAGCCGATTCTGCCACCCATCATCGAGACCAACCCTTTTCCACGTACTATCGAGCACGATCTGGTGCTTGTGTATCTGCCCTTCGAAAATCTTACATCCTTGATCTCTGTGCTCAATCGACTGCCTGCCACCCGTTTTGAGGTCTATCATCCTGACGCGACTGAAGACAGCCAATGCGCTAACGTAAAAATATTCAAACCTGCCAGACAGACTTTTCAGCAATCCATGGCGCGTTGCAGTGGCGTTGTCGGCAATGCCGGATTTGAACTGGCCAGCGAAGCCATACATATGGGCTGCCCATTGCTGGTGAAGCCACTAAAAGGTCAGGTCGAGCAACTTTCCAATGTCATGAATCTTGAACTGTTGGGACTCGCTGACAGTATTGATGAAGTGAATATCGACGCGATTGCTCTCTGGCTCGGCAATAAAAAGCCAGTGCAGGTACTGTATCCGGACGTTGCCCGCGAATTGGCCTCCTGGATCGCACACGAATCCTCCGATCAACCCACCGCAACCGTACACGAACTTACAAACAAGGTATGGTCACAAGTGGCCGGGCGCACTATCATGTCGCCCGTAATTAACCGATCCACGCACCAGCACATACCCGTATTACAAAAATGACCTGAATAGCAGCAGCATTGCAATTCAGGCTGGAAATACATGATCGCAACATGACAACAAACAGCTAATCAAAACCTCTTCCCCACAAGGAGACACAATGAAACTCAAGAAAATATCCACGCTTGCGCTCAGTATCGGGCTGATAGTCGGCTCATTGAGCGCACCTCATGCGTTTGCTCAGATGACCTCAGCGGCGGCTGGCGGTCGTGTTTTAAGCGCACAGGGTGCGCCCGTATCCGGGGCTGCAGTTGAAATTCTGCACATCCCTACCGGCACTGTCAGTCGTTTGACA
>CANHAR010000252.1 GCA_947458495.1 Gammaproteobacteria bacterium
ACATAATTTTCCTGCACAAGATACGAAAAGAAGCTGCTCAGCACGCCAAAAATAGCCTGTAATCCAGGCTGCGAGAGGCTGTAGGCCTGATCCTTTGCACATACGTAGGGTCGCCACTCAGGATTCAGCACACGCTCGCCAGCCTGGTCAATAAAGCGGGGCGCTTGTTTGTGACCGATCCAGTCATCGGGGGGTTGGCGGGCGAATTCGATGTAACTTTCAAGATGCTCGCGCTGTATCTCTTTTAAGGTATTTCCGGCATGCAGCCAGCACCATTGCAGAAAATGCTCAAGCTCGCGTCGGTAAGCTGTGTGAGTATCAGCGCTGCCACGATAGCTGAACAGGAACTCGCAGGCCCGCAGGTAGTCTTCAGCAGCGCCGACAGGGACTTGTGCCTTGACAGCATCAGGCAACTGCGGAGGTTCCCGCCACGGGTTGGGCATGCTCTCGCGGGTATCAAACAATGGATGCAGTAAGACTTTAATCTTGCTTTTCATGCCGGAAATTTTCGTATCTGCCTGCGGTAAACCCAGTGTGCGTGTGCCGCCGCCTGAAGGCAAGGCGGGCAAAGAATTAAATACATTGTCCTTGCCCGGCATAGTTTTTTTTGCCAGCATTATCAGCGTAGTCTAGCGCCTAGACCAACACCATTTTTTACTTGATAAAATGAGCCCATCATCATGTTTTTTAAAACTATATTAACCTGCGCAGTTATTCTTGGCAGCGCTACTGCAGTAGCTCAGCTTCAGGAACCCGCCAGTCCTGCGTTGAGCCAGATTTTAAACTTCAGACAGTACAGCGACACCTTTGCCAGTGCTGGACAACCCACCGCTGAACAATTTAACACTGTCCGGGACGCTGGTTTTGAACGAGTGATTTATCTGGCATTTACCAATAATCCCAATGCTGTACCCAATGCAGATCAGCTGGTGAAAAGCCTTGGCATGGATTATGTGCATATTCCGGTGGATTGGGCTCGGCCAACAACGCAGGACTTTTACACCTTTGCAGACGCCATGCGTCGCGATACCGACCGCAAAACCTTGCTGCATTGTCAGGTAAATGCGCGCGCGACAGCATTCAGCTTTTTGTACAGAGTGATTTACGAGGATGTGCCGGTTGCACAAGCCAAAGCCGACATGAACTCTGTCTGGCAGCCCAATGAGACCTGGCGCGATTTTATTTTTACAGTGTTGGCTGAGAACGATGTCAACCCGGAATGCGAAGGTTGTGACTGGACGCCGTCGACGGCAGGAAATTGATGGCACTGACCACCAGCGCTAAAGGGCATTACTCTGAACGCTTATTCTATTTCCGGTAATCTTTATTACCGGAAATAGTAAAACCTATAAAAGCACAAAAATCCGCGCATTCGTGACCTGATCTTTTGGCACTCATACTGACGGCCTCTTGGCGGTGCTGTCACCATATTGAGAGCGCCGCGCCGGCGCGGTCAGTACTGACTGAATCATCTTCAACGGCACAGGCCCGCTATCAACTAGTGGATACCGGTGTACGCATAGTGACAAACTCTTCCGCGGCGGTTGGATGTATGCCCAGAGTGTTGTCGAAATCTGCTTTCGTTGCGCCTGCCTGCAACGCCACGGCCATGCCCTGAATTATTTCGGCAGCATCAGCACCAGCCATATGGACTCCCAATACGCGATCTGTAGCGGGATCAACCAGCATTTTCATCAACGTAAACTCAGCAGCCCCGGTCATTGTGTGCTTCAGCGGGCGAAACCTGCTTTTGAATACCTTAACAGCAGAAAACTGCTGTCTGGCCTGCGCTTCTGTCAATCCAACAGTTGCTAACTGAGGATCACTAAAGACCGCAGAGGCGATCAGTTCGTACGACATCACCGGCGCTGCAGCCACATCAGGCTGCCTGAACAAACGCCTCGCCAGCATTTGTCCTTCAGCGAGGGCAACCGGCGTCAATGTCACGCGATTGATGACATCACCCACTGCATAAATGCCTGGGACACAAGATTCATAAAACTCATTAACATGCACCCCACCACCGTTATCGAGTTGCACGCCGATCCTTTCAAGGCCCAAGCCTGCAGTGTTTGGTTTCCTGCCTGTTGCAAATAAAACGGTATCCACTGCTATTTGCCTGCCATTATCCAAAGTCACTAGCAATTCATGGCCTGACTCATTGTTTTTTATGTTTTTTTCGATCCGTGAAACTTGCGAACGAAGATTCAGGTCGGTATACGATGCAATGGCTTCGGTGACAAAATTTGCGATCTCTGCGTCAAAATCACCCAGCAGGACATCACCACGGTGTACCAGATGCACCGTAGATCCCACACCGGCAAACACGCCGGCGAGTTCGGTAGCAATGTACCCTCCCCCAACAACAAGCACACGCTTCGGTTGATTGGTGAGCTCAAAAAATCCATCCGAGTCAATTGCCAACTCAATCCCTGGTATTTCGGGCAGTTGTGAACGTCCGCCAGTGGCAATCAGAATGTGTCGTGCGGTGAATACCTTATCCCCTACACGCACCCGGTGAACATCCTCCAAAACCGCACGGCCTTCGATAATCTGCACACCAGCAGTACCCAGAATATTTCGGTAAATTCCATTCAGTCTATTGATTTCTTTATCTTTATTGTCTTTTAACCGTTGCCAATCAAACGCAGGAAGCTCGCCAGTCTGCCAGCCGTATGACACTGCATCTCGCCAGTGGTGAGCAAACTGTGCGGCGTAGGTGTAAAGCTTTTTGGGGATGCAGCCCACATTCACACAAGTTCCACCAAAAAAGCGTTGCTCGGCAATTGCGGTTCTGGCACCAAGACCGGCCGCCGTGCGGGCAGCGCGCACACCACCTGAGCCGGCACCAATGACAAAGAAGTCAAAATCAAATTCGTTGTGTTGCATTCATACCTCTGAGAGTTAAGACAATGCTGTAACTATAACGCCCACCTGAGATTCGGTGAACACAAATTTCAGATCAACTCAGGACTTGCGTGACTGTCATCAATTTCTTTGTGATAGCATTGCTTTCATCTTTGCTGATTTGAAATTTGAGGCATTCTTCATGTTAAGACGTTCTTTTCTGGTTTATATCCTGATTGTCAGCTTTCTTGTCGCGCCTTTCAGTACCGCCAATACGGTATCCGGCAGTAATGGTGTCGTAAGCTCTCGCTCGCAGATTGCATCCGATGTTGGTATAGAGATTTTAAGGCAAGGCGGCAACGCCGTGGACGCCGCAGTAGCTGTGGGTTTTGCATTGGCGGTGACCTATCCATCGGCTGGTAACATCGGTGGTGGCGGCTTTATGGTCATCCGCCTGGAAGATGGTTCGGTGGTTGCGCAAGATCACCGCGAGAAGGCCCCTGGCAGCGCATTTCCCGATATGTTTCTTGATGACGCCGGCAATGTGGACCGTCGAAAGTCTTTGTACAGTGCCCAGGCCGCTGGCGTTCCCGGCAGCGTCGCTGGCCTGCTTGATGCGCTCGAAAAACATGGAACCATGACCCGGGAACAGGTCATCGCGCCAGCCATCAGACTCGCTGAAGAGGGTTTTCCCCTGAACGAAGACCTCGCCGGGGAC
>CANHAR010000253.1 GCA_947458495.1 Gammaproteobacteria bacterium
TGTTCGTGTGCTGCATGAAGACATGGATGCGCCCCGACGGCTTGTAGACTGATGAAAAAACTTACCAATCCCCCTCGGTATCGGCACTCGATACCCGCATGCCGGGCATTGCGCTGCCTCAACTAAATGATGAAAAGGCGACAAACCACGCCGCATACCGTCCAGAGTAGCCATTTGGGTAGTTGCCGCCTGCCAATGGCATGCGTACTATCCCTAAAGAGCGACAACCAACGTCGCCAACAATAAGGTGTTCAAGCACCCAAGGCAGGAAGCCCATGCCGCACAACCGCGACAGTATGGAAACGGTGCATCTGACCATTGAGCTGCTGCACCGCATACCCAGAGACAGCAAGATCACCGCGCCGGAGTTGCAGCGGCAACTGGCGGCGGCCGGGTATGAGCGGGATCTGCGCAGCATCCAGCGCCATCTGAAACAAATCACCGAACACTTCGATGTGGAATGCGATGATCGCGGCAAGCCCTATGGCTACCGCTGGAAAGAAAAGGCCAAGGGTTTGTCCTTGCCGGGCATGAATCAGCACGAGTCATTGCTGCTGACGCTGGCCGAGCAACATTTACGTCATCTGCTGCCGCCGCGTCTGGTTGCCTCCATGGATGCCTATTTCCATCAGGCGCGCAGCAACCTGCAGCACTCCGGCAAAGCGCAGCTGGAAAAAGAGTGGCTGAAGAAAGTGCGTGTGGTGAGTGTCAGCCAGCCGCTGCTGCCGCCGGCGGTCGACGCCGGGATGTTCAGACAGATCAGTCACGCGCTTTACAACAACCTGTGGCTGACAATCGTTTACCGCAACGCGGCCGGCAAAGAGACCGACGCGCGCGTGATGCCCCTGGGCCTGGCGCAGCAGGGGGTGCATCTGTATCTGGTGTGCCGATTCGAGGGTTACGACAACGAACGCAGCCTGGCGCTTCATCGTTTTATCAGTGCCGAGGCGGGCACCATGACCTTCAAAAGGCCGAAGGAGTTTGACCTCAGCAAGTACGATGACGACGGCCGCTTCGGTTTTGGTGATGGTCAGCGCATTCAATTGAGTTTCTGTATCGCGAAACAGGCCGGGTATCACTTGTTGGAGGCCAAGCTGTCAGCGGATCAGGTGGTTGAGCAGCTTGAGGACCATTACCGGATTACGGCGACAGTGGTGGATAGTGCGGTGCTGGATCGGTGGTTGATGGGGTTTGGGGGGGATGTTTGGGGTGTGGTGAAGCTGCCGAGCAGACCCATGAATTCTGCGGTTCCGATAGGAGGTAGTGCTGTTGATTAGCTACCAAACACTGAAAGCTCGCCAACGCGCAGAGCGCGACAAATACCCAGAGCACCTAAGCCTCCGGGTTCATCGGGCATTGAGTTGGCTAAATCGCGCCGAGCAATGCCAAGACGATGACGGACGATTCATCTTTTTGTGGATAGCGTTTAATGCGGCTTACGCAAAGGAAACCGGAGAAGATAGAACCCCCGATGGACTATTGTTTAGTGAATTTTTGGCTCAACTTGTAAAACTGGATACAGCCAATCAACTTTATTCTATCGTGTGGGATCAATATGCGGGGCCAATACGACTGCTGCTAAACAATCAATTTGTATTCCAGCCATATTGGAATTTTCAGAACGGACATCCAGATACGGAGAATTGGGAAGAAAGATTTACCCATGCAAAAATAGCGTCAAATTCAGCACTTTCCAGACAAGACACAGTAAAAGTGTTGAGCATCGTATTTAATCGACTGTACACCTTGAGAAATCAATTGATACATGGGGGTGCGACATTTGGAGGCAAGGTCAATCGGCAACAAGTAACTGATGGAGCCAGGATTCTAAGCCATATTGTTCCTTGCATCATGACAATAATGATGGATAACGCCCAGTATCCTTGGGGCGAGGCGTGTTATCCGGTGAAATTGTAAATCCATAGTTAAACAAGGTAGCGCAATTCACTCTTAGTCTTGCTGTAATAACCATGTTCAGTTTTAATTAGTAGCCCTATTTATTGCCAGCTAAAAATTATGGAATTTATTGATTTTAAAAGAATTGTCAGCGGTATAAGCATTGGAAAACAGTTGCCTGATGCCATATATGTGCACAGGTCAGCTTTTGAAAATCTTCCGTCTTCACTTTCCGCCTTAACAAAACGTGTAGGTGCTGCCCTGAAAATACCAGATGACAAATGGAATATCGCTAAGTTCGGAAAACGTGATTTCAAAATCACTTTTCTGAACTACCCTAATTTTGATACGTACGCCTACCCAACTCTCCACGAGTGTTTCACCGTGGATCTAAGCAAACTGAGTCTACGTAAGGCTGACTATTCAGACTCTGATAATCCACCGATTTTGCACCGCAAGGAAACCTTCGTCGCATCATCGCATCCTCAGTGGGCAACGTTCAAAGAGGTAACCTTGGAAGGCGAGGCTGCTGGTCTTTTCGAAAATACCCGAAGCATCGGCTTCAAAAGGAATTGGGAAAAGTTGATTCGAGAAAAAGGATTGTCGCTGGATACCGCTGGGCGATTGGTCGAAAATCCGTCAACACTACCCATCAAGATGGGCGTTGGAAGCTCAATACCCGAGGTTGAAATTCAACGGCATAAAACGGCGATAGATAGAAACAAGCTCTCCCAGCCCATGCAGATTCTTGCGCGTCATGAGTATCTGAGCGGTGATTACTCTGTTCTAGATTACGGATGCGGCAAAGGCGACGACTTGAGAGAGCTAGAGGCGCATGGAATCGACGCTTGCGGTTGGGATCCCGTGCATCATCCCGAAGGAAATTTAATCAATAGCGACATTGTTAACCTCGGGTTTGTGCTCAATGTAATCGAAGATAAAAGCGAGAGGGATGAAACTCTTCGAAACGCCTGGTTATTCGCCGAGAAAATACTCGTTGCCTCGGTGATGATTGCTGGTGACTCAGTAGTGTCCCAATTCACACCTTACCGAGACGGCGTACTTACTAGCCGCAATACCTTTCAGAAGTATTATTCACAGGGCGAATTTCGGGGCTACATCGAGAGAACACTTGATGAATCCCCCATTGCTGTCGGACAAGGAATATTTCTGGTCTTTAAAGACAAGATGGAAGAACAGAACTTCTTGTTGGAACGTCAGCATGTGAGACGTGACTGGCTTCAGCGCACAGAGCGGCTCCCCCGCATAGAGTCATCTGCGCCAAAACAGAGAAAGGATTTTCTGGAGAAAAATCCTGAGTTATTCATGCATTTCTGGGAAACATGCCTGGAGCTCGGGCGTGTGCCAGCAAACGATGAGTTTGAGTTATCAGATCAAGTCAGACGGATCGCTGGGTCACACGCCAAAGCCTTTGAAGCGATGCGCAACAAAAATGAAGGCGATCTATTTGATGAGGCCAGTTCGAAACGCCGAGAGGATCTGCTTGTGTATTTTGCGCTGAGTCTTTTCAGCAAGAGAAAACCCCGGACTCAGCTACCATGAATCGCCACCAGTTTAGTAGACACCTTTTAGCGTTACAATGAAGCTAAATGGAGGTGTCCATGTCGGGCAAGCGTTATACAGAACAATTCAAGATCGAA
>CANHAR010000254.1 GCA_947458495.1 Gammaproteobacteria bacterium
CTGCAACTGCACGGACTGAATGCCTGCTTTGTAGATCTTTCCGGTTGGGCCAGCAGCAAACATGCTTCGCTGGACGAAAACATCCAGCGCGCCTTTGAGGGACTGGATCTGCGGACGCAATTACCGATAGCGACCGGATACAGTCATTGTGAAGGCGGTTTAATGGCCATTTTTGATCGCGGTTACAGTGAAATGATTTTCAGCCGTATCGCTGTATTGACAGGCGCCCGCGAAGCAATTATCCACAAAGAATTCCACTTGAGCAGCGCCGACCCAGGCATTGTTGGGGAAAATAAAGCCGTACCTATAGGCAGGACCAATTACGATGTTGCTGACCAACTGGCGAACCTTGGCATGGAAGCCATTCATCCACGTGCCGCCAAAGGCTTGCGTCAGAATAATATTCACCTGCGCGTAAAGAACACCTTTGAGCCCGATCATAGCGGCACGTTAATCACGCGCGATTATGTCAGCGACTCTCCATGTGTTGAAATTGTGGCCGGGCGGATGGGGGTCTACGCCATTGAACTGTTCGATCAGGATATGGTCGGCGATCTGTCGCACTACGAAGAAAAATTCCTCGGTCAGATTATGCGCTTTAAGGCTCAGGTCATTAACAAAGACCTGAATGCCAACACCATCACCCACTATCTGTCAGCCAACCTGAAAACTGTCAAGCGAATTCAGGCCGCCATGGCAGAGCTATTTCCCGACGCTGAGATCAATGTCCGCAAGGTCTGCATAGTATCCGCCATCGGCAGCGATCTTAAGATACCGGGCATGCTGGCGCGCACAGCCAAGGCACTGGCGGATGCCGGTGTTGATATTCTGGGCGTTCATCAGTGTATGCGACAGGTGGACATGCAGTTTGTGCTGGATGAAGAAGACTACAATACTGCGGTGAAGGCCATGCATTCACAGCTTGTTGAAGTTTATAACCATGGCCGCGCGATAAAACTGGCCTGACAACCATGACGATTAACCTGGATCAGGTTCGCAGTGACACGCCCGCTTGCAGCAATCTGATTCACTTCAATAACGCCGGCTCTGCTCTGCAACCCCGCGCCGTTACTGAAGCAGTGCTTCAACATTTGTTGCTGGAACAGCGCATCGGTGGTTACGAGGCAGCCGACATGCATAGCGCGCTTGCTGATAACTTTTACCATGCCTTTGCGACCTTGCTCAATTGTGCTCCACGGGAAATTGCCTTTGCCGAGAATTGCACCCGCGCCTGGACACAGTTATTGCTGTCTGTTCCGTTTGAGGCCGGCGACCGGATTGTGACCGGTCAATCCGAATATGCCAGTAATTATCTTAGTCTGTTGCATCTTTCGCGGCATAAGGGCGTCAAAATTGATGTCATCCCCAATAACAGTGAGGGTTTGATCTGTCTGGACTCGCTGGAAAGCAGCCTCGGCAATGATGTGCGACTGATAGCACTGACACATATTGCCAGCCAGAGCGGTGTGATTCAGCCAGCCGCAGCAGTGGGCAAACTCGCACAGAAGCACCGCATTCTGTATTTACTGGATGCCTGCCAATCAGCCGGGCAACTGCATCTGGACGTTAATGAACTTGGTTGCGACATGCTCACCGGCACGGGCCGCAAATACCTGCGCGGGCCGCGCGGAACCGGATTCATGTATGTTCGCCACAGTATTCTGGATTACCTGCAACCACAGAGTATTGATCTGCAAGCGGCTGACTGGTTGTCGAGGGATCACTACGCGCTGCGGGACGACGCGCGGCGTTTTGAAGTGTGGGAACACTTTGTTGCAGGCAAAATTGGTTTAGCCGTTGCTGCGGATTATGCTCTGCATACAGGACTTCAGCAGATAGAATCAACAGTCAGCCGGTTGGCGGCAACGCTACGCGAAGCGTTATGCACCATACCGGGAATCAGCGTACACGAGCGTGGCGCACGGCTCAGCGGAATTGTGACTTTCAGCAGCGCCCTGCACCCGGCGCACTCGATTCAGGCGCACCTGCGCCATCATCACATCAATACCTCAGTTGTACGGCGCCAGAATACGCTGCTAGATTTCCCTGAGCGCAAGCTCGGGGATATCAACCGGGCGTCGGTGCACTATTACAACACCGACACCGAAATCGATGCTTTTTGCGCTGCCCTCAACAAGCTGTGATTCAGATAATCAACTGAATATAAACGGCGAGTATTATCAACGGGCAGACAAATTTGATGTACCAGGGCCAGATCCGCCAGAACAGCCCAGACTCTGCCTCCGGATAACCCTGTTTGATCTCTGTCAGCAGAGCATTACGATTCCATACCCATCCGGCAAAAATCGCAAAGAAGAACCCCAATAAGGGTTGACTGAACTCTGTTGTCAGACGCACTACCCAGTCGAACATCAATCCAAAATTCCAGATAATCACCATGCTGACTGATGCAGCAACTGCACCCAACACAATCACCGCTTTACGTCGCGAAACTCCTCGATCCTCAACAAAATATGCAACAGGTACCTCCAGCATTGAGATTGACGACGTCAGTGCGGCAATGCTCATCAGCGCAAAAAACGCCAGTGCGACCAAAATTCCGCCATCACCCATCTGATCAAACAATGCTGGCAACACTGACGTAATCAACGCAGGACCTGCAATCAGGGCTCCTTGCTCATCATAGATTTGGATACCATTTAATTGCGCAACAGACATGGCGGGCAATATCAGCAAGCCGGCCAATAGTGCGACAGACATATCCAACACCGTAACCATGCCCCCAATGGCAGGCAAGTTTTCCTTTTTACTGACATAAGAACCATAAATAAGCATGGTGCCAACGCCCAGTGACAACGAGAAAAACGCCTGACCCATCGCACTTAAAATCAACTGTGGATCGGCGACTCTGCTGAAGTCAGGTACCAGATACATGCGCAGGCCTTCCATCGCGCCATCCAGAGTCAGTACGTAAACAATCAAAATGATCAGGATAAGATACAACGATGGCATCAACCGTGAAGACCATTTCTCGATACCATTTTTCACACCGGCAACCACAATGTAGATGGTTAACAGGTAAAAAATACCTGCAAACACAGCATCACGGGTAGTTCCAGATTGAGTCAGCCAGGTTGACGCACTTTCCAGTCGCGCAATGTCAGTCATTGCGGCAAACATATAAGCCAGCATCCACCCGCTGATGATCGCGTAAAAACTCAGGATCAGTGTGACCGTAATCATCCCTGCAAAACCGACTCCGGCGCCAACGCGCGCAGCTCCCGGGGAAGTCGCCAGCCCACGCAACGCAGTAACAGCGTTAGACTTTGAATACCGGCCAATGATCAACTCAGCCATAAAGGCGGGATATGCCATCACAAATGCCAGGATGACATAAGTAAACAAAAAGGCAGCGCCACCATTGCTCGCGGCATTGGTGGGGAAGCCCCAAATGTTGCCAAGTCCCACTGCGGAACCTGTGGCAGCCATGAGAAAACCAAATCGTGAACTGAACTCTCCGCGCGCTGTACTCATGGCTGACATGCTCCTGCCTGGCCGGTATTTTTA
>CANHAR010000255.1 GCA_947458495.1 Gammaproteobacteria bacterium
ATCAGTTGGCGCTCAATCTGTTCATCGCTCAGCGAGGGCGTTGCGTCCTTGGAGAACAGCCGCAAATCCGGATTTTCCAGAGCAACCTTCAGGAAATCCTGATAGTTGTCAGATAACAGCTGATAAACCTCTTCTTCTTCGTTCTCACGTTCTTTTTGCTGTTCAAACAAAAATACCGCGATGGCCAGCGGCAAACCAATCACGGTGACCACGTAACTCAACATTTCCCAGATTTCGATACTCATTACCCGCTACTCTGGTGTGATTCTGCTTGGCAATATACAAAGATGCCTGATGCTCCACAAGTTGAAACAACTGGCGTGGCAGGTAACAATGACGCCTGATCACCACGATCGCTACCGGAGCCAACATGACTGCCAAAATCCCGATGCACACAGATGCACGTCCTGACCATATCGCCCCTGAAGAGTGGCAAATTCGCATCGATCTGGCGGCAGCCTACCGACTGGTGGCCCACTTTGGCTGGGATGACCTGATTTTTACGCATCTGTCCGCACGACTGCCGGGGGCTGATCACCGTTTTCTGATCAACCCCTACGGCATGATGTTCCATGAAATCACGGCGTCGTCTCTGGTGAAAGTCGATCAGGCCGGCAACATCGTGGCTGATAACGGCTATCGCATCAATCCGGCTGGATTCACTATTCACAGCGCCATTCATATGGCCAAAGAAGAGGCCGGCAGTGTCATGCATCTGCATAATCATGCCGGCACCGCCGTCTCTGCACAAAAAGATGGACTGCTGCCCATCACCCAGACCGCCATGCTTGTTTATCCGCGCATCGCCTACCATGACTACGAAGGAGTGGCGCTTGATCTGGACGAGCGCGAGCGCATAGTGAAAGATCTGGGCGACAAGGACGTGATGATCTTGCGCAATCACGGCACGCTGACCTTGGGCACGACGGTGGCCGAAGCCTTTACGTTGATGTACTTCCTGGAAAACGCCTGTGAAAAGCAGATCAAGGCACAGGCCGGTGGGGCCTTGCACTTCCCCTCCGCGCAGGCGCTTGAAACTACCCGCCAGCAATCGGGCATGTTGCCAAAAGTGGCGCCGCTGGTGTGGCCGGGACTGATACGAATGCTGGATGCCAAAGACTCAAGCTACCGGACCTGAGTCACAACAGGCCGGGTCAGCGCATGCGCGCCAGCTCGGCCTCGGCAGCGATATATCCAAACGCAGACCACGAACGGCCTGCCAGAACCCGTTCAAATATCTGCTGGGCCATCTGTGTATCGCCATTGACCAGATACCAGTTACCCACACCGTATCCTTGTGTGGCGATACTGAGATCATCGGCGGTGGTGGCATTAAGCAGGCTATCGGGGGACTCCAGTCCCTTGTACATCAGCATCCGCCGCAGGTAGGAGTCGTTTTCAATAATGTCCATCTCCGGGTTGATCATGTCCAGCAGGGCAGTGGCCTCTTCTGTTCGGCCCAGTCGCATCAATGACATCCAGTACCAATCAGCGGTGGCCACAATCGAATCATCATTTTCAGAGACCTGCAGGCACTCTTCATAGGCGCGCAGTGCACTTTCAAAGTCGCCTTTTAAGTAATACGCCAGCCCCAGGTGGTACCAGACGTTGAACTGCAAGGTGCTGCGGGGAATATTCTGTGGATTTGGCGCACCGTCGGGCTCGACCTCATCTGGCTGGCCAGCAAACAGTGCAGCAGCCTTTTCAAAATCAGCGATCGCCGCGTCAAAGTTGCGGACTGTCACGTATCGGTGACCACGATGCCGGTAAAAGCGGGCATCTTCAGGAAATTTTTCAATGCCTTGCGTAAAGGTGTTGATGGCATCCTGGTACTGCCAGAGGTAAGCCTGTCGTCTACCGACCCATATCAGTGCGTCGGCGCTTTCCGGGTTGGCGGCCCATTGTGCCTGCGCCTGCGCCAGATCGGACTCGAGCTTTCCACGGTTCGGAAAATCCATCTGCCGTATCAACGAGGTACCTAGTAAGGAGCGTGCCTCAACAATCTCCGCCGCTGCTGTCTGTTGCGGTGATGTGACGTCAGCAGCCGCCTGTTGTGCAGGCACACTGTCAGTGTCAGGTCCGGAAGCACCCTGCTCGCCTCCACCGCAGGCACTGAGTATGCCGGCAACCAGAAGCAGCGGAATAATTCGACTCATGATTGATTGTCCTTGTCTGTTTAATGTTTCCAAGCTTAAGCGCGCTCAGGCTTTCCCGAGCTCAGGCAACTGTGTTGCCAGTTGCCCGGTACATCAAAAGCAGTAATAACGCCAAACCTGTTTTAATCATTCACCTTTCTTGGAGAGCAGGGCCTTAAAAGGCAGGCTTCAGGGCTTGCTTTTGACAGGCGTGCGGCGCTTGCCCTTGTCTTTGTCTGCGCGCACTTTTGGGCCGCCGCGTGTTTTGTCTTTTGCTGCTTTGCCAGAATCCGTTGATTTAGCAGGCCTATCTTCAAATGAGCGTGGTGCAAACGTTGGCTCGGTAAACGCCTCACGCGGGGGACTTCTGCGTGGAGCGGCCGTTGTACTGCGCGGTTTGCGCTCGTAGGAGCCTGAATCACGCGGATTGTCTGCGCGCGCAGCATAACGTGGTCGCTCGCTGTCGCCGTCCGCTCGTGGCGCTGGAGCCTGATCGGTAAAAGCCTGACGACGCGTTGTAAATCCACCGTCAGAATTTGTATAACGCGGCGGGCGCGCTGATGTTGACGCCGGGCGCGCAGAAGAGGCGCGGAAGCCTTCTCGTGGGGCTCGGTCGGATGTCGGGCGTGCCGAGGAAGAACGCTCTGAGGACGCGCGTTCTGAGCCGGGCCGGCCAGAGGATGGACGCTCCGATGAGGATCGATCGTAAGATGGACGCTCTGAGGACGACCTGTCATAAGAAGGACGATCGGTCGATGCCCGGTCAGACGCTGGCCTGGCAGAGGATGGACGATCACGCGAGAAGCGTTCCGGTGCCGGGCGCTCACTGCGCTCCCGATCCGATGATGGCCGCGGTGCGCGCGGACCGCGTGGCGACATCCTCGCCTCTTCAGCCGCTTCCTGTTTACTCATTTTTTCGATGGCCAGAGGCTGGTTACATACCCGGGTGCGAGACAAGGTTTTGAAGACGTCTTCAGGCATACCTTCTGGCAAATCAATCGTGGTGTGGGCGTCATAGATATTGATGCGGCCGATATAGCGACCCTCAATGCCGCCTTCGTTGGCGATGGCGCCGACAATTTCGCGGGGCGTGACACCATGCTCGTGTCCGACCTGGATGCGGAAACGCTCCATGGCGACATCTTCACCGTCTTCAGTCTGCGTGCGCGCACGGGGTTTACGTGGCTTGTCTTCGCGATCTGCCATGGCAAATTCTTCTGCAAAAATGTCCTCTTGTGTCAACCGTGGATGTGCATCATGCATCGGCGGCTTGCTCCGTGCTGGACGCGGCGCGGGCTGCTCTTCTGCCTCTAGGGACTCTGAGACCTCGCGGCGGGGCGC
>CANHAR010000256.1 GCA_947458495.1 Gammaproteobacteria bacterium
ATCAGGTGATTTTGAGCACAACAGACTTTTTTATGCCCATCGCCGATGATGCATTTGATTTTGGCCGCATCGCGGCAACCAACGCCATCAGCGACATCTACGCCATGGGAGGTCGACCGCTGATGGCCATTGCGATACTCGGCTGGCCCGTCAACACATTGCCTGCCGAGCTTGCAGCGCAAGTCGTCGACGGCGGGCGGCAGGCGTGTTCCGATGCCGGCATCATGCTGGCTGGCGGACACAGTATTGATTGCCCGGAGCCGGTATTTGGTTTGGCAGTGACCGGCATTGTCACAAAGAGTCAGTTAAAAAAGAACAACACGGCCGAGGTGGGCTGCCTCTTGTATCTCAGCAAGCCATTGGGAGTCGGCGTACTGACCACAGCACAAAAACAAGGCAAGTTAAAACCCGGACACGAGTTTTTGGCGCGTGATGTCATGTGCCAGCTTAATTCCCCCGGAATGGAGCTGTCAGCGATCAGCGACCTGACGGCAATGACGGATGTCACCGGATTTGCTTTGATGGGTCATCTGCTGGAAATGTGTGAGGGCAGTGGCCTGGATGCCGAACTCGATTTTGCAGCAATACCAGTGCTGGAGCCGGTGTCGGATTACATCGCTCAAGGCTGCGTGCCAGGTGGCACTCACAGAAATTTCGATAGTTATGGTCACAAACTCGCTGAGCTTGATGCATTACAAAAAGCGCTATTGTGTGATCCGCAAACATCAGGTGGTTTGTTAATGGCTGTCAGACCCTCTGCGCGCTCGCAATTTGAAAAAGCTTTGGCACAAGCGGGCGTTGCGGCAGAGTTGATAAAACCCATTGGCCGTCTGCGGCCCGCATCCGGTTTACAACAACGCATTTGGTTAGTGTGATATGCGCGCAGATACTGACGACTTTCACAGTCTGTTTATCAACAACATTCCGCTGTTTGACACGCGTGCACCGGTTGAATTCAGTCGCGGCGCATTTCCCGGCGCAGTAAACCTGCCGTTGATGAACAACCTAGAGCGCGAACAAGTGGGTACCTGTTATAAGGAGCAGGGGCAGCACGCCGCGATTGAGCTAGGCCACCAACTTGTTAATGGCGAAATAAAAAGCGCAAGGGTGCGTTCATGGACAGACTTTGCTCATCAACACCCGAGTGGATATCTGTATTGTTTTCGTGGCGGGCTACGTTCACAAATTTGCCAGCAATGGATGAAGGAAGCGGGTTGCGAGTATCCGAGAGTCATCGGTGGTTACAAAGCCATGCGTCGATATCTGCTGGAGCAACTGGAGAAAATCTGTGCAAATGGCAAATTGTTAGTGCTGGCCGGTCACACGGGATCTGCAAAAACTGACCTGTTAAACGCCGTGCCTGGCACCATTGATCTGGAAGCTATCGCCAACCACAGAGGCAGCGCATTCGGCAAACATGCAACAGAGCAACCCTCGCAGATAGACTTCGAAAACCGACTGATTATTGCCATGCTTAAACAGGTACACATGGCACCAAACAAGCCTCTGATTCTTGAGGATGAAAGCCGCCTTATAGGTCGTTGTGCCTTGCCACCGGTTCTACGAGATGCGATCGGGCGCTCACCACTCGTGCGACTGAACAGTGATATTGAATCACGAACACAGCACTCGTGGATAAACTACATTCTGCGCAAATCAACCGAGTGGCAGTCGGAGTTAGGTGATGAAGCTGCAGGCTTTGAGGCCTTTGTTGGTGATCTTCGCGATTCACTGAGGCGTGTTCAAAAACGCCTTGGTGGTGATCGTTATACAGAGCTATCGCAAATGCTGGAAAGCGCTATTGAGGCACACCGGTTGGGTGACCCATCATTGCACCGAGATTGGATCCGGCGTCTGCTGCAGGATTATTACGACCCTATGTATGACTGGCAGTGGCAGCGCCACCAGGGCAGACTGGTGTTTCAAGGGCACTACGAAGACGTGCGTACTTTTCTCAATAATGCTCTGAAGTAGTTTGGGACGCCCTGAAAAAAGTTGAGGCATTCAGCTGTAAACAACTGAACACCTCAGCATTTAAATCTGACGGATCGGTCCGATCAAGCAACATCAATCCAGCGGCAGGAAACCCATCGCGTTATTGTTGTTCATCGGGATCACGATCTGATTCTGAACAGAGTCGTAACAGATCGAGGCTGCACTGGGAATGCCCACCGCAATCACCTCTGCATCTGCTCCGGGAGCAATCCGTGAAATGCTGCCAAAGCGCACGCTGCTGACAATTTTTGTGCCATCGGCCAACACCACCACACCGTCATTGCCGCCCTCTGCTGCAAACTCCGTGTTGATAAGTTCGCCGGCTGTATCAAAAGTCATCACGTGGTTGTTGCCAATATTCACGACCACAACATTGCCGTTGTTATCGATAGCCACCCCATTGGGTGACATCAGCGGCGCGCCCTCCAGAAACACCGATGACTGGCCTGTTGCAGTGACCTTGTAAACGCGTTGCGGATCTCGGGTATTGGATGCGTAAACGGTGCCATCTGCTGCTACGGCGATACCGTTGAGGCCATTTGCACCATCAACTGGCCACGCGTCCCCGGGCTGTCCGGTTGCCAGATCAAACGTGCGTACGTGGTCGATGTCGGCGACATACAATTTGCCGCCTGCAACTGCACTACCCAGCGGTTGATTGAGGGTCAGACCGTTGCGATCGTTGCCAATCCACTTGGCGGTATGCACGCTGCCATCAGGATTCAGCAGAGAGACATAACCGTCATTTTCCTGCATATCCTGAGCAACACCGGCATTCATCGCCAGAATCAGATTTTTTGCAGGATCAAAGGTACAGCTCTCGGCAAATCGTAAACTGCCAAACACTTTGACATTGGATGACATGGGCGTCGCTTGACCGGCTTCATTGGTCGTGCCCAACGGGTTGCCGGCGGTAAAGGTTCCGGTTTGTGCAACGCTGAACGAACTGACTGCCAGTGCCAATGCACCAGCAATGATTCCAATTTTCATAAACATTTCTCCTGGGGGGAAACCCCTTTATACTGCCGCGAGGTCTTCAAGCCGACGCAGTTTACCTGAAATCGGATACACCACCACAACAGCCAGGCGGTGGAAATAAGGATTTATACGTTATGTTCCAATCAGCCTAAAACAGTGAGTCACCACCATCAGCATCGAGTTTGCAATTTCCGTATTTCTGTTTGCCTTGTCCTCCGCGATTACTCCCGGGCCCAACAATGTCATGTTGATGAGCTCTGGCGTTAACTATGGAGTCAGGCGCAGTCTGCCGCTGGTATTTGGCGTCATGCTGGGATTCCCGGCCATGTTTGTTGCTATAGGCTTGGGGTTGGGCAGCATTTTTCAGCGCTACCCTTTGCTCCATGAAGGAATCACCGTGGCAGGCGTAACCTATCTGCTTTATCTGGCGTGGAAGATTGCCGGTAGCGGC
>CANHAR010000257.1 GCA_947458495.1 Gammaproteobacteria bacterium
AGAGAGTCGGTCGCGGCTACGCGCATATTGGCTTCTGCCGCACGATCGGCCACGCGCATAAAATCAGCATCTTCACGAACTTCACGACCAAAGGCGCGGGTCATGCGAATGCCAGAGACCGACTCCTGAACCTTGTCATTCAAATCAGAAAAGCGCTCCTGAGCATCGCGAAATCCATCATGCAGGCGAGTGCCAATCACAAAAAAGAACCAGGCCATCAGCGGGAACGGCAGCAGGGCGACCAATGTCAATTCCCAGCTGACTGTGATCATCATCACTGCCAGCACCAAGATGCCGGTCACCAGTCCATCCAAACCGGATAACACACCCTCGCCCGCGGTCATTTCAACCGCGGTGACATCGTTAGTGGCGCGCGCCATCAGGTCGCCGGTGCGGTGCTTGTTGTAAAAACCCGGTGCCATCAGCGTGAGGTGTTGGTAGACCTGTTGTCGCAGACGTTCAGCAAGCTGAAAAGAGGCGCTGAATAAAAACATGCGCCACAAAAAGCGCATGATGTAGATCAATACCGCCAATACCAAGACACTTATCACGTAGGACATCAGGCGCTGGGAATCCAGCGAGCGGGCAACCACTTCGTCGATCAGACGACCGACCAGCCAGGGAATAGACAACTCAAGCACGTCGACAATAATCAGTAGCAACCCGGCCACGACATAACGGCGCCATTGCTCCCTGAAGTACCAGCCCAGTTTTAAAAAAATATCCATTGACAATCCAGACACTGTGCAAGGCTCAACAACATCCGCTTGTGCTGGCCAAGGCGGCTATTATTGTCCTTGTCTTGAAAAAAGCCAGTCTGATTTCTCTCAAAACAAAAATCTTCGTTTTACGTGGTGGATGCGTTTGTTACAATGCGCGCCACCAACTCTGG
Source organism: Gammaproteobacteria bacterium (assembly GCA_947458495.1). Classification (GTDB taxonomy): domain Bacteria; phylum Pseudomonadota; class Gammaproteobacteria; order Pseudomonadales; family Pseudohongiellaceae; genus Pseudohongiella. The sequence goes on from CANHAR010000257.1 coordinate 893, forward strand.
CACTCCTGCCAGAAGCCTACTAACCCGCACTATCACCCATGCCCAGTCAGCGCACTCATGCACTGGCTATAGGAGTCACCACCAAGAATGAGCACTGCACCCATCAAGATTGAAGATTTCTACCCGCTGGATACCTTTAACCGTATGAAAGCGATGGCGGATACTCAGGAGACACCATTTGTGGTGATCGATCTGAACACCATCAGCGAACACTACGACACTTTGATCGAGTACTTCCCATACTCAAAAATTTATTACGCCGTTAAAGCCAACCCTGCCCCGGAAATCATCAACTTGCTGAAGGACAAAGGCTCTAATTTTGACGTGGCCTCCATCTACGAGCTGGATAAACTGCTGGGCCTTGGTGTGCCTCCGGAACGTTGCAGCTATGGCAACACCATCAAGAAGAGCAAAGATATACGCTACTTCTATGAAAAAGGTGTGCGTATGTTTGCCACGGATTCTGAAGCGGACCTGCGCAATATTGCACGTGCTGCCCCCGGCTCACGCATATACGCACGCATCCTCACAGAAGGCAGCCACACTGCCGACTGGCCTTTGTCGCGCAAGTTTGGCTGTCACACTGACATGGCTATCGATCTGATGATTCTGTCGCGTGAACTCGGGCTGGTGCCCTACGGCATTTCGTTCCACGTCGGTTCACAGCAGCGTGATATTGGTGTGTGGGATTCGGCGATCGCCAAAGTAAAAGTAATTTTTGAGCGCCTGAAAGAAGAAGACGGCATCACCCTGAAAATGATCAATCTTGGCGGCGGCTTCCCGGCCAATTACGTCACTCGTGCAAACACGCTGCCAACGTATGCCGAGGAAATTACGCGGTTTATCCAGGAAGACTTTGGTGACGATTTTCCGGAGATTATTCTGGAACCAGGCCGTTCACTGATCTCCAACGCCGGCATTCTGGTGTCCGAGGTCATTCTGATTTCGCGCAAATCCAACACCTCGTTGCACCGCTGGATTTATACCGATGTCGGCAAGTTCTCTGGTCTGATCGAAACCATGGACGAGAGCATCAAGTACCCGATTTATGTTGAAAAACAGGGCGAGCCCGAAGAAGTTATTATTGCCGGGCCTACCTGTGACAGCGCCGACATCATGTATGAGCAATACAAACCGCACCTGCCGCTGAATCTGGCGTCTGGGGATCGTCTGTACTGGTTCTCAACCGGCGCATACACCACCAGCTACAGCGCAATTGAATTTAACGGTTTCCCGCCGCTGAAATCCTATTTTGTCTGAGATGGCTAGTTGTTCTGAGATGGCCTGTCTGAAACGATAGGCCTGACCGATTGAATAAAAAGGCTTGAAGTACTGACCTGTTTCAAGCCTTTATATCGCAGCTTCAGACTGACTTGAAAGTTTTTTTAGATTCACTCATAGCTGCGCCTCCTGACTTAAATGTCGGGCAAATCATCCATCATGATGCCCAAGGTATCTGACTTGAACTCGCGGCGATAGAGAATAAACACCACAAACACCGACAGGCCTATCAGCACCCAGGCATTGAGGAACCAGCCCAGCGCGGCCATGGCAAAATAGTAACTTCGCAGCCCATTATTAAAATTGCCCGAGGCTTTTGAGGCCATTTTGGAAATCGAGTCGACGTGGCGATTCATTTCTTCCACAGTCGGCTGCAGGGATTTTTCCGGCGCGCTGCCAATCATCACCGACACCAGACCAAATTGGCGCAGGCTCCAGGTAAATTTAAAAAATCCGTACACAAACAGGCAAATTAGCATCACGACTTTGATTTCCCACTGCGCCAACGTGCTTTGATCAGAAAACGGCAAGTCGTTAAGCATACCTAACATCACATCTGATGAACCCAGCATAGTGACCAGACCCGCCAGCACCAACAAGGTTGTTGAGGCAAAAAACGATACGTTGCGCTCAAGGTTAGCCACAATATTGGTGTCGGTGATGCGATTCTCACGGATCAGCGCCATTCGTATCCATTGCTTGCGGTAGCGGTGCATGGCATAGGCCAGGCAGGGCGTATCAACGCTGCGCCTTGCAGTGTAGTGCAGGTAACCCCGGTAGCAGCCAAGAAAAAACATCATGGCAAACAGATTGAGATAGTTGGACTGAATAAATTCTATCAATGAAGACAACATAAGCAGTGTTAAATCCTTGGTGAATTGTGGCTGCTGACATGAGGCAATCGCCGGCGATTACAAGGCAGCCAGCGCTTCCGAGAGTTTACTGACACCAATAATTTCCATACCCGGTACTGCGTTTTTGGGGCAATTGGCTTTGGGCACAATGGCACGTTTGAAGCCGTGTTTTGCCGCTTCCTGCAAGCGTTCCTGACCACTGGGTACCGGACGAATCTCACCGGCCAGCCCGACTTCGCCAAACACCACCAGATCATGCGGCAGGGCGCGATCGCGGAAACTGGACACGATGGCCAGCAACACCGCCAGATCCGCGCCGGTTTCGGTGACTTTGACGCCGCCCACCACGTTCACATAGACATCCTGATCGGCCATAAACAAACCACCGTG
>CANHAR010000258.1 GCA_947458495.1 Gammaproteobacteria bacterium
GAAGATGTTGATGGTGTGCGCAGCAGAATATGCCAGCCGCGATGATCCGGCAAGCCATGATGCCGGCGGACTTTTTTCGGGTCATGGCTGTGATTTCAAGCGGCAACCAGTTACAGTTCGATGACAAAATTCTAACTATTTGACTGCAGACGTTTAGCCCTATGAGACAAGAGAACACTACGGCTAGTACCGTAAAAATTCCTCCGGCCCCTTCCCTGTTGTTATCGGTGCTGCCACTGCTGTTGTTGTTTGCGCTGCTTGCCTACAACGTTGCGCTGTATGGTGATGATTCCATCAGCGGCGCCAATCAGATGGCGCTTATTCTAAGCGCCGCATTTGCTGGCGCGCTCGGTTTGAGCCGGAAAATGCAATGGGCTGATATTCAGGACAATGTGCTGGAAAACATCAAAGCAGCGACACCAGCGATTCTCATACTGCTGATGGTGGGTGCTTTGACCGGGTCCTGGCTGGTCGGCGGCATTGTGCCCAGCATGATTTATTACGGGCTTGGCATCTTCAGCCCGTCGGTGTTTGTGGCCAGCGCATGTCTGATCACGGCCATTGCGGCGGTGGTGATTGGCAGTTCATGGTCTACCTCAGCAACACTGGGTATCGCCCTGATGAGTATCGGTTATGCCATGGGTATAAACCCTGGTCTGGTTGCCGGCGCGATTGTCTCCGGGGCCTATTTTGGTGACAAAATGTCGCCATTGTCTGATACCACCAATCTGGCGTCCGGTGTCAGTGGCGTGGATTTGTTCACTCATATCCGTTATCTGAGTTTGACTTCGATACCCTCAATGGTGATCACGTTGATTCTCTACACAGTGTTAGGGTGGATGATGGGCGGTGAGGCTGCCAGTGTGGACGATACCGCCCGTTATCAGCAGTTGATAGCCGAGAAATTTACGGTAAGCCCCCTCCTGCTGCTGGTGCCTGCAGCAGTCATTTTTCTGATTATCCGCAAGGTTGCTGCGCTGCCTGCGCTGTTTATTGGCGCAATGGCAGGCATTCTGTGTGCTGTGTTGATGCAACAGGATCTGGTTGCTGAGTTGTCTGCCGAACTGGGCAGCACTTATCAGATCATGATGCAGGCTTTGTACGGCGAACTGAGTGTTGTTGCCGGCGATCCAGTGTTAGACGATTTGCTGAGTACCGGTGGCATGTACGGCATGCTCAATACCGTCTGGCTGATTCTGTCTGCCATGGCCTTTGGTGGAGTCATGGAGGCTTGTGGTTTTCTGGGTCGTATCACCCAGGCACTGATCAGTCGGGTGCGAAGTGATGCCGGTTTGATTACTGCTACCAGTGCAACCTGCATGGTGACCAACGTATCAGCGTCAGATCAGTATCTGGCGCTGGTGGTGCCGGGCCGAATGTTCAGCAATGCCTTCAAAGCCCGTGGTCTTGCTCCGCAGAATCTGAGCCGAACGCTGGAGGACACCGGGACAGTCACATCGGTATTGGTACCGTGGAATACCTGTGGGGCCTACCATGCCAGCGTGTTGGGCGTCGCAACGTTGGCCTATGCACCGTGGGCGTTTTTCTGTCTGCTCAGCCCGTTGATGACGCTGTTTTTTGCCTGGGCACGCATTGGCATCGTGCGCACCGATCAGACGGTGTAAAGAAAAAATTGTACAGTTACTGATTGCAATAGCAGCTTGACCTTTCAGTTGGTCAGTTGGTCAGTTGGTCAGGTGACCAGTTGAGGCCAGGCACACTGGCGCAGGTTTACGCTACCCTTGATTTTCTGTTGTTGCTGTTAGATCGGAAATGATTGCGTTGGTGTCCGGGCTTTTATATTCAAACGTGATTGCTGGCGCGGTGAGCATAGACCGCGCAACCCGTCAGGCCCGGGAACTCGTCACGCAAACAAGCCAGCGGTATGGCTTTACACCAATCACTGAAATTGCCTTTGTTGGTAAACGCGTAAACAAATGCCTGTTCATCAAAGTGCCTGCCGAGCTTTTGTATCAGATTGCCACTGAGCACAAATCCGCCTCGCGAACCCTTGATCAAGGCAATATCGCCGCAGATGTTGCCCATCATGCGACTGAAGCAGCGCAAGGTCTGATGTGCAACCGGGTCAGTGTCAGCCATCTTTACAATCTCTGCAGCATCGGGCGCGGTATGCGGTTCAACAGGTCGCCCGGCGATACAGCTGAGCGCACAGTAGATGTTGGCAATCCCCGGGCCAGAAATCAGATGTTCGGTGGTTACCCGCGGAAACCACTTCCACAGCTGATGTAGCAGTGCCTGCTCTGCCTCGTCTACCGGTGCAAATGCCGCGTGACCGGGTTCGGAACTGACGACATCGCCGCCCACACTCAGGCTGGCAGCACCAAATCCGGTACCGGGTCCGGCAATGGTGCGCAGTGCCTTGGGCCACAGGCCGGTGTGTGTGCTGCTGATAGCGGGTTTCTGCAGCCAATGCACCTGCAAGAGCTGCGGATGCAGCAGGCACCAGCCCTGTGCTTCAAAGTCATTCAGGACCAACACGGGTATGCCCAATGTCTTGCTCAAATCTGCGCGACTAAAGCGCCAGGGATTGTTGGTCAGTCGAATCTCATCAGCGTGCACCGGCGCAGCAACCGCCATACAAAAAAGGCCCGGCAACGGCGCGTGCTGATCTGCGAGAAAATCCAGATAATCTCTGACGGCATCGGCCAGGTGTGCAAAGTCGGCGCAGTGCATGGATTTTATGTACTGCAATGGTGAACCAAGACCGCTGCTGATGGCCAGTCTGATGTTTGTACCGCCGATATCAGCCAGGAGTGCTGTGAGTGGGGTCATTGGTAATTTTCCATGCGCTTAATGGGGTCAATGTTGGCAACTACCGCAACAATCAGCGTCACTGCCCGGATAGAGGCCAAACTTACCAGACCAAATCATCCGGAATTGGAAAGTCCTTGTATGCGTCATCCAGTTCTGAATCGTCCACCTTGCTGATGGCATCAAACAACACCGCCTCTGGCGCGCGCTCTTTGATACGTTCTGCAGTATCACGGTTGGTGATAACAGCCCGTTTACCATCACCACAAATCAGCAGTTGCCCCGACGCCAGCAAGTTTTGCTGATTCTCAGAGACAAACAGGTAGCGTACTTTGCCAGTGGCAGCGTCCTTAAAATTGAATCGGATTTCACCGTCTGGCTTGACTGCATGTAGTTGCAGAAGTTGACGCACCTGGGCGCGAATTTCTTTATTGCGCTCGGCGGCCAGACGTTTCTCGTTCAGCAATCTGTCTTGTTCAGCTTTTTCGGCGCGGAACTGCTCTGCCCGTTTTTTCATCTCCTCTGCTTGGGTCGATTGCCCCTTAGGCTGATGCTTTTGTTCTTTACGTTTTTCCTGCTGAGCCTGTTTAAGTTTTTTCGAATCCACCAATCCTGCGCTTAGCAGTTGGTCAGCCAA
>CANHAR010000259.1 GCA_947458495.1 Gammaproteobacteria bacterium
CAGGTGCGGTTTTTGTTTTTGCCCGAGGGCGAAGACCCCGACAGTCTGGTGCGCAAAGAAGGCGCTGACGCGTTCCGCGCACGGCTGGCCAACGCCAAACCCCTGTCCGATGTGTTTTTTAATCAGCTCGGCAATGCCAATGACTTTGCCAGCATGGACGGCAAGGCGCGCCTGTTCAGTCAGGCCATTCCACTGATCAAACTAATGCCGCGCGGTTTGTTCCAGCAATTGATGCTGGATAAGCTCGCCACCATGGCAGGCACACGCCGCGAAACCATTGATCAGCTGTTGCAGGAAACGCCCGCAGCCGCGCCCGCGGTGACACAAGCCGATGATGAACCACCCGCATGGCTGGACGACGCTCCCGGCGCCCGCAAATCCGCACCCGAAGTTCGCGCGAAACGCGACTTCCGCAACCCAGAACCCACGCCGTTGGCAACGCGACTGAAGCGATCCGCAGGACTGCTGGCCGTCGAATTATTGTTGCACCAGCCGGCACTGGCCCTAAAAGCGCCCACAGAGTTGTCATCTCTGACGATACTCGGTGACGAAGACACAAATTTATTGCTGGAACTGCTTGAAGTTGCGCGTGACGACCCCGATATAACGACCTACGCGTTGCTGGGCCACTGTTATGGCACACCGGCCGGCAAGCGTCTGACACAATTGTTAAAAAACGAGCGCATTACCCCGGAAGCGGGTCGCGCAGAAGAATTCAGTTTTTTGCTGGGTCAACTTCTGCAAGAGGCTCAAAAGCAACAAAAGCGAAAACAATTACTTGAACAACTGAAACCTCGCGTCCGGTCGACTAAAAACGATACAGAGGATTCATGATCGCAGCTGGCATAGATGATCTTGCAGGTCTATAATGCCCGGCTAAATTTTTTGTTTTCAAACCGCCACCTCTTCACTCGAATGGGAAGTTATGTCTGATTCGTCTCTGAATTCCCCACAATCCGGCCTGTCCGGGTTAAAAGCCCTCATCGCCAAAGGCAAAGAACAGGGCTATCTGACCTACGCCGAAGTTAACGATCACTTGCCGGAATCCATTTCAGATCCGGACCAGGTTGAAGACATCATTCAAATGATCAACGACATGGGCATCAAGGTGTACGAAACCGCACCAGATGCAGATACCTTGCTGCTCAACGAAGGTGACGGCAACACAGATGAACTGGCCGCAGCCGAAGCGGCAGCAGCGCTGGCCGCAGTCGAAAACGAAGCCGGCCGCACCACCGACCCCGTGCGCATGTATATGCGTGAAATGGGCACCGTGGAGCTGCTGACCCGCGAAGGCGAAATTGTGATCGCCAAGCGCATCGAAGAAGGTCTGCGTGAGCTGATGAAGTCCATGTCCAGCTTTCCCGGCATCGTGGCTCATGTGCTCAATGAATATGAAATGGTCTCCCGCGAAGAACGTCGCCTGACTGACGTGATTGTCGGTTACCTTGAAGTTGACGACCCAGTTGTTATCCCCGCCGCCGTTGAACCGGAAGAAGTTGTTGAGGCGGCCGCTACTGAGGACGACGACGATGGCGTGCTCGCCGGCGCTGAAGAGGAAGAGGCAGTCTCCGGCCCGGATCCCGAACTGGCTCGCCAGCGATTCGCTGACCTTCGCGCTCAGTTTACCGAGACCGAAGCATTGATCGCCCAACATGGTCGTCACAACCAGATTTCGCTGACGGAAATGGAAAAACTTGGCGAAATGTTCAAAACCTTCAAGCTCACTCCCAAACTGTTTGACATCCTGGTCAATCAAGCACGCGCAGCACTGTTCAAAGTCCGTCGCCACGAGCGCACCGTGATGACCCTGTGCTGCCGCAACGCCGGCATGCCCCGCAAGATTTTTGTTGCCAGCTTCCCAGGCAACGAAGTGAACGACGCCTGGCTGGATCAGTTTGCCGGCCAGAAAGAAACGTGGGTTGCGCGTCTGGCAGACGTCGCAGAAGAAGTTCAGCGTACACAGCGCAAAATGCAGGCCATGGAAGAAGAAAATGGCCTGACCGTTGCCGAGATCAAAGAGATCAACCGTGGCATGTCCATTGGCGAGGCCAAATCACGCCGCGCCAAAAAGGAAATGGTTGAAGCCAACCTGCGTCTGGTGATCTCCATCGCCAAGAAGTACACCAACCGTGGTCTGCAATTCCTTGACCTGATTCAGGAAGGCAACATCGGTCTGATGAAAGCGGTGGACAAGTTTGAATACCGCCGTGGTTACAAGTTCTCCACGTACGCTACCTGGTGGATACGACAGGCAATTACCCGCTCTATCGCTGACCAGGCGCGCACCATCCGTATCCCGGTACACATGATCGAAACCATCAACAAGCTGAATCGAATCAGCCGCCAGATGGTGCACGAAAAAGGCCGCGAGCCCACGCCGGAAGAACTCGGCGAGCGCATGGACATGACCGAAGACAAGGTGCGTCGTGTACTTAAAATCGCCAAAGAGCCCATCTCCATGGAGACGCCGATTGGTGACGACGAAGACTCGCATCTGGGCGACTTTATCGAAGACTCCACGGTGGAATCACCGGTGGATTCCTCCATCGAAGAAGGCCTGCGCGAAGCTACCCGCGAAGTGCTCAACAGCCTGACCGCCCGCGAAGCAAAAGTGCTGCGTATGCGTTTTGGTATCGACATGAACACCGACCACACGCTGGAAGAAGTCGGCAAACAGTTTGACGTGACGCGTGAGCGCATCCGTCAGATCGAAGCCAAAGCCCTGCGCAAACTGCGTCACCCGACGCGCTCCGATCACCTGCGCAGCTTTCTGGACGATTAATTATTGGGGACGGAGAGATCATTTTTTGTACAGATTTATCTGTACAAAAAATGATCTCTCCGTCCCCGTAGCCCCAGGCACCCTATGCAGAGCCTGTTTGACAGCATCAACAACCTTTTCGCGTTTATCCAGCCGGTGTCCGACGCCGTCTGGGCCTTCCCCACCCAATTTGAGTTCTACGCCGCCATCCCCATCATCGGCCAGATGTCCATGGCCGTGCTGCTGCTGCTAAGCATGGGCTTGGTATTCACCGTTAGAACCGGCATTGTGCAACGCTTCAGCTTTGCCGAAGCCTACCGCATCATCATGCGCCAGCATCAGGCCAGCGCCGTTGGCATCAGCCCCAAAGCCGCATTTCTGCTCGGACTCGCCATGCGTGTTGGCCCCGGCAATATTGTCGGTGTCACCGGCGCCATCAGCGTAGGCGGGCCAGGTGCATTGTTCTGGATGTGGGTCGCCGCTCTGCTGGGCATGGCCAGCGCATTTACCGAATCGGTTTTAGCGCAGCTGTTTAAAGAGAAGAAGGACCAGGAATTTGTCGGCGGCCTGCCGTTTTACGGCCGCAGCCTGCTCGGCGGCAAACGCTACGTCGGCGTGTTTTTATCCATCGC
>CANHAR010000260.1 GCA_947458495.1 Gammaproteobacteria bacterium
CACACTGGCCGGCGTGCAGTTTGGTTTTGCATTGCTGTGGGCCATGCTGCTGTCGACGGTGGCCACGGTGATTCTGCAGGATATGTCGGCGCGTATCGGCATTGTGACCGGTCGCGGGCTTGGTGAGGTCATCCGCGCGCAACTCACCCGCCCGCTACCCAGATTTCTGGTACTGGGCCTGATCATGTTTGCCATTGTTGCCGGCAATGCAGCCTACGAAGCCGGCAATATCAGCGGAGCCCGTCTGGGACTTGAGACACTGTTGACCAATAACCGGCCGGAATTTGCACCGCTGTTGAGTGTGCTGGTTGGCGCTATGGCTTTCGGTTTGTTGTATCAGGGCAGTTACCGCGTTCTGGAACGGGTGATGGTCAGTCTTGTGGTGCTGATGAGTCTGGCATTTTTGTTGACTGCGGTGCTGACACGGCCTGACATCGGGGCTCTGCTGCGGGGCCTGCTGGTGCCATCGGTGAGTGATGCCAGCATCCTCACCATTGTGGGACTGATCGGCACCACCGTGGTGCCCTACAATCTGTTTCTGCACGCCGCTCTGGTCAGAGAAAAGTGGCAAGGCACACAACATTTGTCAGATGCCCGCGTGAACAGTTTGATTGCCGTCAGTCTGGGCGGTCTGGTGTCGGCGGCCATCATTGTTTCAGCGGCTGCGATTAACAGTGATACCGTCAACAATGCGGTTGATCTGGCACGTGGACTGGAACCTTTGTTTGGCAGTTTCGCCCGCTATTTTCTGGGCCTGGGATTGTTTGCGGCCGGCATCACCTCAGCAATGACCGCGCCGCTGGCAGCGGCTTTTGTGGCGCGCGGCTGTCTGGGCTGGAGTGACGCAGAGGGTGATTTAAAAAGCTGGCGTTTCCGCGCTGTGTGGATGTTTGTGCTGTTGATGGGCGTGGTGTTTTCGCTGCTGGGCATCAACCCGATTGATATCATCCGCGCCGCACAGGTGGCCAACGGCATCACCCTGCCGCTGGTGGTGGGCATCATTTTGTGGCTGGTCAATCAACACTCAGTGTTGGGAGAGCACCGCAATACGCTGCTGCAGAATATTGCGGGCGGGGTGATTTTTCTGGTGACCATCGCGCTGGGCTTGCGAGCCATTGTGCTGGTGATCAATGCATTTTAACGTTGGTTTGCAACTAAAACAGCGACGTCATCACGGCGTCAGCACCCTTGCATCTCGTAGCGCCAGTCGTAATCCGGCTTCATCAGTTAATTGAAAAACCGTTGCATAGGTTTGTGTGCCAACCTTGATAACATCCCTGTACAACCCGGTTGTCACTTCAAACTCACCGCTGCACACCGGCTGTTGCCGCAGAACCGTTGGCGTTGCTGAACTATTAAAGGCTCGCGATTTAACAATCTGAATAATGCCCTGCCGCATATCGATAATGTTAAACACCAGATCAATGTGAGACAGGCCATCGACGCTGGCGGGCTTCCCTGTATTGAGAATTCTCACACATGACTGAATAGTCATGTCTGCCTCTGTCAGCAGGCCGATGTTGTTAAATCCGGTCTTCAGCGCAGGATCAGGCGCCACGCCGGGGAAGGCTAACATCCAGTCACGGGTCGGACGGTATTGATGGATTGCAGAAGACGACACCGTGACCGATCCTGGCACCGTGTTATTCAGTTGCAGGTTGATTTTCATCAAGGTTTGAAACCCGTCACCCGCCTCCGCACCTGACTGTCCGGAATACCGGGGGCCATTGTCGTTAACTTGCACAAACAGGCTGTGCTGTCCATTGCCGCCAAAATTGACCGTCTGCCAACCACCAACATTGGAGGCGCCCAGTTCTTCCACTAACTCGTTATCCAGAAAGCGGTCGCCGTTGCGATCAATTCGTTGACCGGGCAAATGCCAGACGGCCTGAAGAGCGTGTCGCTCCAGATCGCTGGCCAGCACCCGCATTCTCACAGTACCCGGGCTTTCCCCGGCGGCGATCTCCACATTGGCCATCGGTGGATTATTAAACAGTGGCGTGGTCTGTACACTCAGGGACAGCGTCAACAACAATTCAGGTGCGGTCACCAGCTGCGGGTTCTCCACCACGTAAATTTTCCATTCACCCGGGATGTATTTGATGACACCGGTCTGAATAAAGTTAAACGTCGACAAACAGGCATTGCGGGCCCTGCAGCTGAGTTGCCAGTTATCACGCCGGTATTCATAACCGCTGGGATCAACTACCACCACCTGCACAGCAATCTCAATGTCAGCCTGATTGCTAAAATTTCCAAGCGGTGCAAACAGCCGCACCCACGCATCATCCGTTGTGCTGGCTGTCACCACCGTCAATGCCTGATCAAACTGCGCCTGTGTGCTCAATACCAACATGGCATCGGAGGTGACACGCGAGTTTTGATTATCTTTAAACAGAAACTGCGTCTTGGCGGCACTGGCCGCAGGCGGCGGAAAGAACTGCCACTCACTCAAGGACGTCAGCGGATCAACCGGATTGGCCGGCGGGCCATACATGACCTGCACGGCGCGGATATCATCCGTGCGCGGGTAACGAATAAATGTGTAAGGGTTGGCATACATGATGGAGTCAGGTGTATCAGAATGCCCCAATCCCAGCAGATGACCGAGTTCATGTACCAGCACACTGGTCATGCCGGATTCACATGTTGCAGACGTGCAGGATGAATTCAACTGCACAAAACCATCTGTGTAGGGAAAATACCCCAGCACATTACTGTAAGCACCCGAGCGCGGCCCCGCCATCGCGGCAAATGTGTCTGTGCTGTTGGTCCAGTACACACTCACAATGCCATCTCGTAGGGATTGCGGGTTATTGTGATCAACCGGATAGTTGCTGGCTGGCAGGATTTCAAAGCGCACACCGCTGACGCGTGACCAGATGGCTGCTGCCTCTGTTAACTGTGTCAAAAATTTCTGCGGATCTGAAAAAGCAGCTGTTGCACCTTGTGGGTTGTAACCCAGGCGGATCACATCTGTCCAACGTCCAAAGGTATTGCTGATGCCCAGCGCCGGCAGCACCTGGCCTTGTCGGCCTGGCTGCGTTTGAATGTCGACCACTGCATATGCGGTTGAGCAGAGCAGCAGTGGAATCAGAACAAACAGCCAGACTGCCTTGAGCACTAATCGCATCATTTTGCGCGTTCCTTGGAGTGTTTGTTGTTTGGTGTTCAGAGTTCAGAGCTCAGCGGACGCCGGGAGGTTCCTCGCAACGGCGCTCTGCACTGTCGCTGTGCACTGTCGCTGTCCGCTGATTGCTGTCACCTCAACGTCGGTAAGTGATATCTCCACCCACAATGGTCATCACGTTTTCAGCCGTCAAAATCTCTTGTGGCGACACCGTCATAAAATCGCGGTTGAAGATACTGAAATCAGCGTACTTGCCGAC
>CANHAR010000261.1 GCA_947458495.1 Gammaproteobacteria bacterium
GGTCAAAATAGCGCACACTCACCAGCACATCCGACAACTCTACACCGTAAGCACCGATGTTCTGAACAGGCGCAGCTCCGGTGCTGCCGGGAATCAGCGCCAGATTCTCCAGCCCCACTAATTGATTACGTAAACAGAATTCAACAAGCCCGTGCCAGTTCTCACCGGCCGCCGCCGTCACCAAAAAATGCTCATCAGATAAAGGGTCAGGACGCACAACTATGCCGGTCAGTGCCATATGAATCACTAGCCCCGGAAAATCTGCGGTCAACAGCACATTGCTGCCGCCACCCAGAATCAGTAACGGCAAGTCTTTGTCATCGGCCTCCTGCAACAAGGTCGGCAGTTCATCTTCCTGTTCCAGGCGGGCAAAAAATCGTGCGCGGGCCTGGACACCAAAGCTTGTGAAGCCCGCCAGATCAACGTGACTCAACCAACTGCCCGGCCCGGCGCTCACGGCAACTCACTGTCCGTTAAAAACCGCCGCACCGCTTCCAGGTCTTCAGGGGTATCTACGCCCGCAGGCACTCGCTGTGCCGCTTCATCCATAATGATGCGCACACCATGATGCATGGCGCGCAGTTGCTCCAGTCGCTCACTGACTTCCAGCAAAGATCTGGGCCAGATCACAAACTGGTTTAATGTCGCCACCCGGTAAGCATAAATGCCCACATGCCGCTTACCATGGACTGGTTCAGTGTCCTGCCACGGCAACGGCGAGCGACTGAAGTACAGTGCGTACCCTTGCGCGTCAGTGACGACTTTGACGGCATTGGGGTTATGTAGCTCCACGGCATCGTGCAGTGTATGGAAAAGGCTGCTGATACCGGCATCGTTAAATTTCCGCAAATTGGCAGCAACCTGATTGATGGTTGCCGGCGGTATCAGCGGTTCATCACCCTGCACATTCACCACCACGGCCTGTTCAGACAATCCCAAAATGGCGGCCACTTCCTGGATACGGTCAGTACCCGATTGATGATCTGCGCTGGTCATCACCACCTGCGCGCCAAACGCTTCAGCGATTCGCCGGATACGTTCATCGTCAGTGGCAATCACCACCGCGTTGGCCTCGCTTTCACAGGCACGCTGGTAAACGTGTTGAATCATGGGCATGCCGGCGATATCCAGCAAGGGTTTCCCGGGGAGCCGTGTTGAGGCATAACGCGCGGGAATCACCACCATAAATCCTGTGTCTTGAGGGCTCATGATCGGTTCTCGCGCTCCTCAGTGCTCAGTGTGCGCGCCTCTGTTTCCAGCATAACCGGAATATCATCGCGGACTGGATAGGCCAATGCATCGGCATAACACAGCAATTCCGCCTGTTCTCGTTTGAACACCAGCGAGCCTTTACAAACCGGACATACCAGTATGCTCAGCAACTTTTTGTCCATGAATTTCTCCTACATTAACGCTGACATAAAACTGTGTGATGACAAAAGCTCACTGAGTGCTGCCACCGGGCTGTTCTTGAGCTAAGGGCAACGGGCAAAGGGCATCAACAGACCGCCCTCACGTTAATTGCCGCTGAGTATCCACAGCGGCCAACCGACCCATAACAACTTGCAAAAAATCCGCTGGCAACATCGCTTTGACACTCAGATACCACCAGTTGTCGCCCGCAAATCGCTGACACTTCACTGCATCTTTTTCAGTCATCAACAATACTGAGTGCCTGGCAAACGCCAGATCTGCCGCGCTATAAACGTGGTGATCCGCAAAGGCCCGTGGCCGCACCCTGAAGCCGAGTTGCTGGACACTGTCAAAAAAGCGCTGCGGATGACCAATACCGGCGATGGCATCCACGACAGGGGCCTTTTGATCATCACCATCGCTGCTGTCATCACCGGCATGCAGGGCCAGTGGCAGATGAGTCAGGCTCACCTGCTGACCTGTCCGCACATTCACCCAGACCTGAGGCACTAGCGTAAAGTGCGCCTGCGGTGTGCTTATGTCTGCCAGTTGCGACTGTTCTGACGGTTGCGACGCTGGCAACCCATTCAGCAAAATGTAATCCACATCCTCAAGACGCTGCGGCGGTTCACGTAACGGGCCGGCCGGCAGACACAAGCGGTTTCCGAGTCCTCGCGCCGCGTCGACAACCGCAATCTCAATATCACGCCACAACCGGTAATGCTGCAGGCCGTCATCACTGATCACAACATCGCAGTCAGACTGCGTTGTCACTGCCCTTAGCGCGCGCGACCGGTCCGGGTCCAGCACCAGCGGTCCACGCAGGGTACGGCGCATCATGCTGGCCTCATCACCACTTTCGCGCACATCCGTGCTGTCACTGACCCACAACGGATACTGCCGCGCACTGCCTCCATAACCACGACTGATAACACCAACGCGTCGGCCACTGTTGTGTAATGCCTCTGCCAGCGCCAGCACCACCGGCGTTTTGCCCGTTCCGCCGACTGAGATATTGCCAATCACAATCACCGGCACAACTGATGGTTGCTGCAAAGCACTTAAGCGGCGACGGCGGATAACACTGATATATCTGAACACTGCCGCCAGTGGCCGCAGCAGTTGCAGCCAAATCGCCCCTGTGTACCAGCTATCAGTCAGCGCTGAAACCACTGTGGTTTTTAGCCCGCCCGCCATCAGTCGGCATCCCGGCCATTAATCGATAGTTCCGGGCCGGGTTCAGCAACTTCAGCAAACTGCAGACGATGCAAGCGGGCATAGTGTTGGTTCAGCACCATTAACTCATGATGGCTGCCGCTTTCAACAACACACCCCTGATCCATCACCACAATCAGATCGGCGTTTTCAATGGTGGACAACCGGTGCGCGATCACAAATGTGGTACGGCCACGCATCAACTCGTTTAACGCTTGCTGTATATGTTGCTCGGACTCGGTATCCAGTGAAGAGGTGGCTTCATCCAGAATCAGTACTGGTGCATTTTTCAGGAACGCACGCGCGATCGCCAGACGCTGGCGCTGGCCACCTGATAACAATGCGCCACCATCACCGACATCGGCGTCGTACATCAGCGGCAACTTTTCAATAAACTCGGCGGCATGGGCATTACGCGCGGCTTCCTGTATCTGCTCGAGCGAGACTTTGTCACGCACGCCATAGGCAATATTTTCAGCCACCGAGCCCTCAAACAGCACCACATCCTGCGTCACAATAGCAATCTGTTCGCGCAGATTTGCAAGCTGATAGTCTGCCAGCGGCACACCATCCAGGCGGATAGAGCCGGACGAATTGTCATAAAATCGCGGCAGCATTGACACCAGTGTGGATTTGCCGCTGCCCGAGCGCCCGACCAGAGCAACCGTCATCCCCGGTTTTGCACACAGATTGATACCCTGAAGAACCGGCTTGTCAGACTCATAAGCAAAAC
>CANHAR010000262.1 GCA_947458495.1 Gammaproteobacteria bacterium
CTGAAAAAAGTAGGCGGTGGTCGCGTTGCCGCGCACGAAATCATGCTGGGGACACCGGCCATCAGAAATTTGATCCGAGAAGACAAGGTGGCACAGATGTATTCCGCCATGCAAACCGGATCCAATGTTGGTATGCGTACACTGGATCAGCATTTGCAACAGTTGGTGCAGTCCGGACTGGTCAGCAAGGAAGACGCACGGGTTAAAGCCAAGACCCCCGAGTCATTCTTGTAAGACTTGACGGCTGGCTGCCTGTTCTAAGGCCGCCAGCCGCTGGGTTATCCACACGCCTGATCAGGTGTAACTTTCAATCGCCGGGCAGGCACAGAACAGGTTGCGGTCACCATACACGTTATCGATACGATTCACCGACGGCCAGAACTTGTGATCGCGCAACGAACTCACCGGGAAGGCTGCTTCATTTTTGCTGTAAGGCCGATCCCAATCTTCATCCATGATGTCAGCCAGAGTATGTGGCGCATGCTTGAGCATGTTGTTGTCGGCATCCAGTTCACCCATTTCAACACGTGCAATTTCGCGGCGAATACTGATCATGGCTTCAATAAAACGATCCAGTTCCGCGCGCGGTTCACTCTCGGTTGGCTCTATCATCAAGGTGCCCGGTACCGGAAATGACATGGTGGGCGCATGGAAGCCATAGTCCATCAAACGTTTCGCCACATCTTCTTCAGTAATGCCGCTGGCGGCTTTTAAGGGACGCAGGTCGATGATGCACTCATGGGCAACACGGCCGTTTTTTCCGGTATACAGAACCGGATAGTGTCCTTCGAGACGCTGGGCAATATAGTTGGCACTCAGAATCGCAACCTGTGTTGCCTTGAGCAGGCCGGCAGCACCCATCATGGAAATGTACATCCACGAAATGGGCAGAATGCTGGCACTGCCCCACGGAGCAGCGGATACTGCACCACTGTCTGCGTTCGGGCCTTCAAGTTTGACAACGCAGTGGTTGGCAACAAAAGGTGCCAGGTGCTTTTTGATGCCGATCGGCCCCATGCCCGGACCACCACCGCCATGTGGAATGCAGAAGGTCTTGTGCAGGTTCACGTGGGATACGTCAGCACCGATATCACCAGGACGTGATACACCAACCTGTGCGTTAAGGTTGGCGCCGTCCATGTATACCTGGCCACCGTTGTGGTGAATCAGTTGACAGATATCTTTGACTGCTTCTTCAAAAACACCATGTGTGGATGGGTAGGTGATCATCAGCGCAGCCAGATTGTCTTTGTGCTCATCGACTTTGACTTTCAGGTCGTCAACATCAATATTGCCTTTGTCATCGCAGGCAACCACCACGACTTTCATGCTCAGCATCTGCGCACTGGCCGGGTTGGTGCCGTGTGCCGAACTTGGGATCAGACACACATTACGCTGTGACTGACCAATACTGTTCAGATAATTGCGGATGGCGAGCAAACCGGCATACTCGCCTTGAGCGCCTGAGTTAGGCTGCATGCTCACCGCATCAAAGCCACAGATTTCCGCCAGCATGTCTTCGAGTTCACGGATCATCTGCAGGTAACCACTGACTTGTTCGCGTGGCGCAAACGGATGCGGCTTGCTGAATTCAGGCCAGGTCACTGGCATCATTTCGGCGGTAGCATTCAGCTTCATGGTGCATGATCCGAGAGGGATCATGGCATGTGCCAGAGACAGGTCACGGTTCTCAAGACGCTTCAGATAACGCAGCATGTCGGTTTCGTTGTGATAACGATTAAACACGGCATGAGTCATAAATGTCGATTGTCGTTGCAGCGCAAGTGGGATACCTGACGCCGCACTGTCACTGAGGCTTGCATCAACTGCGTCTGCATCAAGCCCGGCACTCTCTGCACCCAGCAGCACTTTCCACAGTGTTTCCACTTCGGCTGCTGTTGAACATTCATCGAGGCTCACGCCCAGAGAGGAGTCGTCAGTTATGCGCAGGTTAAAACCGTGCTCGGCTGCTCGTTGCAGAGCGGCGTCACGTTGAGCACCGCTCACAGACAAGGTCAGTGTGTCAAAAAATGAGCTGTTGATGCGGATGCCTTTCTGGGTAAGACCACTGGCCAGGATGCGCGTCAGCCGGTGAATGCGCAGTGCAATTTTGCGCACTCCCTCAGGGCCGTGATACATGGCATACATGGCGGCGATGTTGGCGAGCAGCACTTGTGCTGTACAGATGTTGCTGTTGGCCTTTTCGCGTCGTATATGCTGTTCGCGTGTCTGCAGTGACATACGGAACGCTTGTTTGCCGCGCGCGTCAACTGAAACACCAATAATGCGACCTGGCACGGCACGTTTGTACTCGTCTTTAGTGGCAAAATACGCGGCGTGCGGACCACCAAAACCCATCGGAACGCCGAAGCGTTGTGTGTTGCCAACAACAACATCGGCACCCATTTCGCCTGGGGATTTCAACAGAGCCAGGCTCATCAGGTCCGCTGCTACGCAGGTCACCGCATTTTTTGCCTGCAACGCACTGATCATCGGGCCAAGATCCGTGATCACACCGTCACGATCCGGGTACTGAAAAATCGCGCCGAATACATCATGGCTCGCGGCGTCTGCGGCGGCACCAACAACAATGTCAAAACCGAAACAGTCAGCACGCGTGCGTATGACATCAATGGTTTGTGGCAGAGTGCGCTCGTCAATAAAAAACGCATTGGACTTGCTTTTGCTGACGCGCTTGGCCAGCGCCATGGCCTCCGCTGCAGCGGTCGACTCGTCGAGCAGTGAGGCGTTGGCGAGTTGCATGCCCGTCAGATCAAGCACCATTTGCTGGTAAGCCAACAGTGTTTCAAGCCTGCCTTGGGAGATTTCCGGCTGATAAGGTGTATAGGCGGTATACCAGCCCGGATTTTCCAGCACGTTACGCAGAATCACTGGCGGCGTAACGGTATCGAAATATCCCAGACCAATCAGCGAACGGTGTAATTTGTTTTGCTGTGCAAGGTGCTTCAGTCGACCCAGAGCCTCTTGTTCACTGCTGGGCGCGGCAAGAGCCAGCGGGCGGTTCAGTGCAATCACATCCGGCACGGTGGCACGGATCAGATCGCTTAATGAGCCATATCCCAATTCAGACAGCATGGCCTGCGTGTCATGGTCATCCGGGCCAATGTGGCGGGCGATAAACGATTCAGACTCTTGCAGGGATCGCAGGGGCGTATTTATATTCATTCACACATTCCGGCGTAGGTATCTGCGTCCAGCAGTTCTTCGAGTTCAGCCGGATCACTTGGCAGAATTCGACAGATCCAACCGTCGGTATACGGCGCGCCGTTAACGGTCTCAGGTGCATC
>CANHAR010000263.1 GCA_947458495.1 Gammaproteobacteria bacterium
ACCGCCCAACGTTGCGCCTATCGTGAACAATCTGCTGTTCTCGTCGGGTGCAGCTGAATGGCGCAGCACCAGCAACGTGTTCTGGCGTAACGGCCCGTGGAATGCCGGATTGGGCATCTATCACGTCGGCGAAACCCATGACAGCGGTGCGACCACCACACAGGCGGTCTATGAAAGCCTGGGCAGCCCATCGTACATCACGCCGTTTTTCACCCAGGGTCGCACGGTGTATCGCCGGGTGATTGACAGCTTTGTCTCCTACAATCTGTCCATTGGTTATCAGTTTGACGGCTCAGGTAACGCACTGCTGCGTGATACAAGGGTGCGCATGGGCATCATTAACCTGACCGACAAAGAGCCTCCGCTGGCAGCCGACAACTTCGGTTATGATCCGTCTGTCAGTCAGTCGTTGTTAACTGGCCGCAGCTGGAACATACAGATCACAAGGAAATTCTGATGACATCTGACTTTGATGGTAACAAAACCGCACACGTGACACGACGCGCCTTGCTCAAGGGCATGGCCAGCGTTGCCGGTGTGGTGGCGACGGGCATGATATCCGGCGGATTTCATGTGTTTGCCGCCGAGAACCAGCCCGACCCAGCCAAACGCGAGGCTTACCGTGCCTGGCTGCAGTCACTGCCCGCCGCACCCGCGCCTGAACTAACCAAACATGGTCTGGTCGCCACGGAACTGCAGCGCTGGTCGGTGATGGAAGGCAATCAGGGAGTGGCCGTTGATGGCGAACATTTCTACGGCATTGGCAACCATGCTCTGGTCAAACATCGCAAAGATAACGGTGAACGTGTGGCTGAGTGGTTTGGCCCGCGTGATGGCGCCATCATTCACCTGAACGCCGGGTGGGTAGATGGCAATCGCCTGGTACTGGCGCACTCCAACTTCCCGCACTTGCCGATGGCCAGTTCACTGGAAATTTATGACACCCGTACCTTGCAGCCGATAGAGACATACAGTTTCGGTATCCGCCTGGGGTCATTGACCTGGGCCGTGCGCCACAATGGCTTCTGGTGGGCGTGTTTTGCCAACTACAACGACAATGGCACCACGCCGGGCTTTGACCAGCGCTGGACCTATCTCAGCAAGTTTGATGACAACTGGCAGCAGTTGGAGTCGTGGCTGTTCCCGCCACAAGTGGTTGCCACCTGGGGCGATAGTGCCAGCTCCGGCGGCGATTGGGGTGATGATGGCCTGCTGTACGTGACCGGCCACGATGCTGCTGAGTTATACGTGCTGCGCCTGCCCAAACAAGGCGTGACGCTGGAATACATCACCGCCATCGACGTGCCATTCGAAGGTCAGTCATGGGCCTGGGATCGCAGTGCGCCCGGCGAGCGCATCATCTACGGCATCAGCCGCGCCCGCCAGGAAGTGATTGTGGCGCGTATTCCGGAGGTTAACTTGGGGACCCTGGGGACGGAGGAATGACAATGGGGACGGAGCAAATTAGCCGGGGACAAGTTCCCGGCTAAATTCCTCCGTCCCCATTCCATTACTCCAGCACGTCAATCGTGCTCCAGCGGCCATCGCGGACCTGGGAAAGGACGATGCCGCTGGTGGCGCCGTGTTTTTCGGCGTTGATCAAGACGTCGACGCCGGTAACCGGATCGGAGTAATCAAGGGTTTCCATGGCGGCAAGGAAGCTTTCCGTGGTGAGGTCAGGGCCGGCGGCTTCAAGGCCACGTATCATGACTTCTGTGCCGATACGTCCCAGCACAGCTCCGGTGCTGGGAAACTCACCATATTGAGCTTCAAAGGCGCTGATCCACGCGGCTGTTTCCGGGTTATCACGACGTTCTTCGATATCGGGCCAACCGGAGGCTGCATACATACCTTCGGTGCTGCCACCCGGGGCGGCGGCGATCACCGTATGGAATCCGGCCTGCGAGACAATAAATTTCACATCATCCCAGCCCATGTCACGCGCTGTGGCAGCCACCGTCATGATGGGTCGGACAGCCAGTGCCAGCGCGATCAACTCGCAATTTGCAGCACGCAGGCGTGACAGCGCACCGGTAAACTCACTTTCATCCTGACGGTGCTGAGTGGCCTCAGCCAGACGCATCGACGGGTTAGCGGCGGTATAGTCCTGGACAGCACGGTTCACTTCTTCACCAAAGTCAGAGGGGATATACATCACACACAAATTAGTAAGACTGTGCTCTTCCACAATGTGGTCAATGCCAGCGGTAATAGCTTCGTAATAGTCAGCACCAAACGCAAACCGGCGGGAGAAATCGCCTTCAGAGAGCATCTGCCCGGACAGCGCCAGCGGCATGATATTGGGTACGTTATTACGATCCATCAGCGGAAACGAGGCCAGATTGTGCGGCGTGCCCAAACTCAGCAGCATGGCAAACACATTGTCACTCTGCACCAGCTTGTTATTGTTCTGTACTGCGCGCGGCACCTGATACGCATGGTCTTCAACAATGTAACGGATAGTGCGACCGTGAATTCCCCCATTGCTGTTTACTTCGTCAATCATCATCTGCGCCGCACGGGTGCCCGGCACGGAGAAAGTTGCAAACGGACCGGACATATCATGATTGCCACCGATAATGATTTCGGTATCTGTGACACCGCGCACCTGTTCAGCCGATTCTCCGCAAGCAACCAGCAATAGCGCTGCGGTCAAGGTTAAGAGTTTTTTCATGGTTTTCTCCCGCGGCGGGTGGCCGCATTGATAGCGTCAACAAATCTCAGTACATGGAATCAATCAGATTTTTGTGTTTTTTCTCTACCAGTGAACGTTTTAATTTCATGGTGGCGGTTAATTCGTCGTCCTCTGCGGTCAGCAGCACATCGATCAGGCGGAAGTATTTGATCTGCTCAACCTGCGCAAATGCACGGTTGGTATCGGCAATGATGGTGTCGATCAGCTCCAGCACTTCCGCAGCACGGCACAGCGATGCAAAATCAGAAAACGGCACCTGCCGGTCCTGCGCATATTTTTCGACGTTCTCCTGATCAATCATGACCAGGCAGGTGAGGTACTTGCGTTTATCGCCGATGACCACGGCATCAGCAATATACGGCGAGAACTTCAGCCGGCTTTCGATTTCTGCCGGCGTAATGTTTTTGCCGCCAGCGGTGATGATAATGTCCTTGATACGTCCGGTGATGGTGAGCATGTCATTCTCAAAGCGCCCGGTGTCCCCCGTATGCAACCAGCCATCGCGGATATCCTCGGCCGTCTTTTCGGGTTTGCGCCAGTAACCGGCAAACACGTTGCCACCGCGCAGCAGAATCTCACCGGTATCAGA
>CANHAR010000264.1 GCA_947458495.1 Gammaproteobacteria bacterium
GACGAATTGATCGCCCGCTATCCGGGTGAGACCCGCACTGGCAGCCGCCTTTTGTGTCTTGATCGCCATACCGGTGCATTATCACATCGTATTTTCAGTAATCTCATCGATATGATTCAGCCCGCGGATCTGCTGGTGTTTAACGATACCCGTGTAATTCCGGCTCGCTTGTTCGGTCACAAGGCGACTGGCGGTCGGGTAGAAATCATGATTGAGCGCATGCTGTCAGACAATCAGGCAGTCGCCCTGGTGCGCGCCAGCAAATCACCAACAGCTGGAACACTGTTAAAGCTGGTGTCCACGGACAATTCTGAGTCTATCGATGTAGAGGTGCTTGGGCGGCAGGGTGAGTTTTTTCACTTACAGTTTTTGTCGTCACAACCGTTAGTCAGCCTGCTGGATCGTTTTGGTCACATGCCACTTCCCCCTTACATCGACAGGGCTGATGAAAAGTCGGATTCCAGTCGGTATCAAACTGTTTACGGACGTAACCCCGGGGCAGTAGCGGCTCCCACTGCGGGCCTGCATTTTGATGATGCGCTGCTGAAGGCACTGGCTGATAAAGGTATTGATCAGGCCTTTTTGACATTGCATGTCGGCTCCGGCACCTTTCAGCCAGTGCGCACAGATAATGTGTTTGAGCATAAAATGCACAGCGAGTGGATCAATGTATCCACAACGGTTGTTGATCAGGTCGAACGTTGTAAGGCCCGAGGTGGCAGGGTCATCGCCGTTGGCACAACCTCTGTGCGCAGCCTGGAATCTGCCGCCCGTATTGCTGAAAAGAGTGGCCACTTGGGTATTCAGCCATATTCCGGAGAGACCGATATCTTTATTTATCCGGGATATCAGTTCACAGTTGTCGACGCCATGATCACTAACTTTCATCTTCCACGCTCGACGCTGATGATGTTGATCAGTGCATTCTCCAGTCGTGCCAAGGTCATGGCCGCCTATGAAGAGGCCATCAGTCAGCGATATCGCTTCTTCAGCTACGGCGATGCCATGTTTATAAGCTAGTGTTATACTTTGGCACCTTGCAATTTCAACACTGTCCGTTCCTACTCCAGAAATTTACACAGAAAAAGGTTTTTTTATCATGGCTAAATCACCCGTTCGCGTTGCAGTCACCGGAGCCGCCGGTCAAATCAGCTACTCATTGTTGTTTCGCATCGCTTCAGGCGAAATGCTTGGCAAGGATCAGCCGGTTATTCTGCAATTGCTGGAAATTACACCCGCTCTTGAAGCGTTAAAAGGTGCAGTCATGGAGTTGGAAGATTGTGCATTCCCACTTCTGCAGGGTGTTGTTCAGACTGATGATCCGAATGTTGCGTTTAAAGATGCCGACTATTGCCTGCTTGTGGGAGCCCGTCCTCGCGGCCCTGGTATGGAGCGTAAGGATTTGCTGGCCGCCAATGCTGCTATTTTTTCAGTGCAGGGCAAAGCAATCAACGATAACGCCAGCCGCTCAGTCAAGGTTCTTGTTGTTGGTAACCCCGCTAATACCAATGCGCTCATTGCCTATCGCAATGCACCTGATCTAAAACCTGGGCAGTTTACGGCGATGACACGTCTGGATCACAATCGCGCAGTGGCGCAGTTGGCGGTAAAGACAGGCAAACACAGCACTGATGTTGATGGCATTATTATCTGGGGTAACCACTCTGCTACTCAGTATCCTGATGTACACCACACGACAGTTGCTGGCAAAAAAGCATTGGATTTGATAGATCAAAGCTGGCTGACGGGTACGTTTATACCCAATGTTCAGCAGCGTGGAGCGGCCATTATCAAGGCGCGAGGTCTTTCATCTGCAGCATCTGCAGCCAATGCCGCTATCGAACATATGCGTGATTGGGCATTAGGCACTCACGGTAAAACTGTCTCCATGGCGATTCACAGCGATGGCAGCTACGGAATTGAGAAAGGCCTGATTTATTCATTTCCCGTTACGTGTGCCAACGGTGAGTACACCATCGTACAAAGCTTGGACATTAATACGTTCAGCCATGAGTTGATGCAGAAAACTGAAAAGGAATTGATGGAAGAGCGCGATGCTGTCGCGCATCTGCTGCCCTGAAGCCAATGATAAACGGGTCTCTGGCGCTGTTGAAGCAAGCAGAAAACTCCAGAGACCCGTTATGGTGACCGGCTCATGAAACTTAAAAAATCAGCACCGTTTATCCCTGTTTCGTCCAGAGAATTGCAGTTCTGGATATTCCAGTTGAGTGGCTGGGGTCTGTGGGTGCTGATGTTGGTGCTGCGGGATATGACCTTTGTCCCGTCGGAGTATATGCTCGAACGAGTCAGTGTTTTTATTGTTGATGCGGTGATTGGCATCGGTTTAACAACCACACTCAGATATCTTTATCGCGCTGTTTGGGACTTACAGGTTGTTATTCGTTTATTTGCTGGTGTGTTTGGGTGTTGGCTGGCCGCTCAAGCTTGGCGGCCGATCAAGGTTCTAATCACTGATTCTGATTTTGGCGCCAGCGTTGACATCACGGGTTATGGTTGGGCGAGTTTCAGCAACATGCTGCCGATCTCCATGTCTATCCTGATGCTGTGGAGCGTTCTGTATTTTTGTATTAAGTACTACCAGTTATTTCAGAGCGAAAAGGAGAAAAATCTTCGTTCTGAGGCGCTCGCCCATGAGGCTCAGTTGCGCATGTTGCGGTATCAGCTCAATCCTCACTTCTTGTTTAACACGCTTAATGCAATTTCTACCTTGATTCTGGTGCAATCGACTGACCAGGCAAATGCCATGGTGACGCGGCTAAGTAAGTTTTTGCGTTATTCTCTGGAGCACGACCCGCTGGATAAAGTTGATCTTGCTCATGAATTGGCAACGTTGCGGTTGTATCTCGACATTGAAAAAGTCCGTTTTGAGGAGCGCTTACGTCTTGAATTTGATATCAGTGAGCAGGCGTCAAAAGGACTGTTACCGAGTATGCTGCTGCAGCCATTGGTTGAAAATTGTGTCAAACATGCCATTGCTCGCAGTGAGCAGGGCGGTACTATATGGATAGCAGCGAGTGTCATCGATGACAGGCATTTGCGCATCGTGGTGGCAGATGATGGTCCTGGTGCAGTCAAAGATCCGGAATCGACAGGAGTTGGGTTGAAAAATATCCGCGACCGGCTTAGGGAGATTTACGGTGCCAATCATCAGCTACTCTTCACATCACGTGAACCCAGAGGTTTTCAGGTAGAGGTGGTAATCCCTTATGAAAAACGATA
>CANHAR010000265.1 GCA_947458495.1 Gammaproteobacteria bacterium
GCATCAATCTTCGCAACATCACCGGTAATCAGCCAGCCATCATGAAATTTGTCTGGCTGTGGATTATTAAAGTATTCAGAGCAAATCCATGGGCCGCGGATCAACAATTCGCCAAACGACTGACCATCGTGCGGAAGCACGTTCCATTTATCATCAAAAATTTCGATTTCAAGTCCCGGTATTGGCAGACCTGCTTTGGCTTGATTGTGTGCGCGCTCGGCATCGGACATCGACAGGTGTTTGCGTTTGCCTGTGCGACGGCTGATGGTCGCCAGAGGGCTGGTCTCAGTCATTCCCCAGCCTTGCACCATCTCGACATTCAGCGCATCCCAGTACCATTCAATTAAAGATGGGGGCGGTGCAGATCCGCCGCAGGTCAGACGGGTCAAACCCTTGAACTGGTACTTGCCGGGATTGGCTTCCATCAAGGCTTTGACGCCTTGCCAGATGGTTGGTACACCGGCTGAAATAGTGATGTCATAGTCCATTAACATACGCGCCAGGTGATCAGGCACCATAAAACGGTGCGGATACACCTGCTTCATGCCCAGCATGGTGGCTACCCAGGGCAATCCCCACGCATTTGCATGGAACATGGGCACTATGCCCAGCAACGTATCAGTAGCTGACAAGCCCATCACGTCGGTCATCGCAATGGAAATGGTGTGCAGGTAGTTTGCCCGGTGCGTATACATCACCCCTTTAGGTTTGCCGGTGGTACCACTGGTGTAACACAAGCCCATGGCAGAGTTTTCATCAATTTCAGGCCACTGATAGCGCGTGGGTTTTCCGGCAATAAACGCTTCGTAGTCGACTGTGTTTGGCAGACTGGTAGACCAGTTTTCGAACCCGGGCTCGGCGGCCACAATTATTTTTTCAATGCTTGGCATTTTGCCTGCGAGTTTCTCAAACAGCGGCAGAATGTCAGCGTCAACAATGACAACCTTATCCTGCGCATGATTGATGATGTACTCCAGGTCAACGGGTGATAGTCGGATGTTCAGAGTGTGAACCACTGCCCCCATACAAGCGATTGCATGGTAGGCCTCTAGATGTCGTGCGCCATTCCACATAAACGTAGCAACCCGGTCACCCACTTTGACGCCCGCTTCGTTCAGTGCATGCGCCAGCTGGTGAGCACGATTACGTGTTTCCAGCATGGTCTGGCTGCGTGCGCCATCGGCCGTCGCCGTCAGTACCTCGACGTCGGGCTGCAACATGGCCCCCCGATCCATCAGTCGGTGCATCAAAAGGGGCGTCTTTTGCATGGTCATTTATTGTTCTCCTGGCATGGTTCTTCGGGTGATGCCACGCGGCATCAGGCAAGCCACGAAGACTAAACCAGCTCCAGTTGCAGTTCAACAGATTGTGAACCGATTCACCTTCTGTGGTAGCGGGTGATGAAGATTGGTGGGTCAGAGGACGATGCAGAAAGAGCAGAGTAAAAAATACGCGCAGCGGGTTGGCATCGTGCGGTTAGCCCCACACAAGCCTGCTGCGCGTCAAAAGGTTTTAATACCTCACTGGCGGGTATACGTCATTGCAAGAATCTGTTCGCCGGCTTCGTTACGCTGAACCGTTTCAATCTTGGGGCTGGTCGGTCCGAACATCCACTTGACATTGAAGTACACGCGGTTATGAACTGGCGGCAGCGTAATGTACGAGCCGGCAAGATTTGTTGACATGGAAATGCCCACGCCATCCCACATACAGGCTGCCACACCACGTGATTCAATTCGCCAGTAGGCTTCAGCAAATTTCGGTGCAGGAATATTGATTGAGGTTACAGTCAAAACACATTCATCACCCTGATCCGATTTGTATACCCCATCGATCTGGGCGAATGCCGACTGGCCTGCCAGCAAAAGACCTGTTGCCAGGCCACCTACTCCAATAAGTTTTGAAAAACGATTTTTTGTAATCATGAATGCCTCGATTGTTATGACCCAACTGTTAGAGCGTTAATCCTTGTCCTGCTGCGGCAATACTAATTCAGCCATTGGGAAAGGCTTTGATTCAGATCAAGGATGCAATCGCTCAGAAGGGGCCAATCAGGGGTGGGCAATCAGGGGTGGGCAATCAGAGGTGGGCAATCAGAGGAGAAACAGCTTGCTGCCAGGGATAAAAAAAGGGCCGTTCAGAGATCATCTGAACGACCCTTCTTGTGTCGCTTAGCCAGAGATCAGGCGGTCTTACACCTCGGCGCGCACCCGCTGATCCATGTGTGCGATGGCCCAATGGGCAGACAATATCGCGCTTTCCATCCACGCGGACTTTTTGCTGATCTGATCGCCAATCATGTAATGACGGCCACTGGGTTGCTGCAAGGTGTTGTAGTGTTGCTCATTCTCGGGCGTTGATGCGCCCCATCGAGCTGAACAGCCCAGCATGTGGTTCATGCGATGCCAGGCAATGGTGACACCATGTTCCGCCATGGCTCTGTATTGCGGATGGATTTTTTCACCCTGCGAGAGCATCGATTCAATACGCTCTTCCTGGGTCATGCGGGTGAAGTCCATGCCATTGCCATACTCGTAGGCCGCGAGCATCACGCCCTTCTGGCGCAACAGGCCGTGGAATGGATACCAGATCTGCCGAATCGGCTGATTGGTCCATGTAATACCACCATAGATTTCTTCGTTTTCCCAAAAACGCTCTTTCATCTGGAAGGCGCCTTTGTAAGCGACCCCGCGACGGATGACTTTCATGGCTGCCCGGTATTCGGCGGGGAAATTAGCTTCGATTCCCACCATCAGGTGTGAAGGTATACAGTTAAAGACGTAGTCAGCAGTAATCGTATGGCGTTGACCATTCTGGTCATAAGTTACATCAATACTGTCGCCATGATCATGAACAGCCATGACCATCGCATGGTATTCAATCTTATCTTCCAGCTGTCGAGTAAATCCGGCTGTAATCTGGTCCATACCGCCGATAGGCTGCATCAGCATCGGACCGGTTTCACCCTCGTTTTCGGTGAGAACCGCGCGCAGAGCGCCAACACTGGCTTTAAGCAGGTCACGCACTTTGATCATTTCTTTCTGCACAGGCTCATCAATAAACCCGCCGGAAGCCGGCCCATTGCGCATGCTACCGGTATATTTGCCTGCCTGATCCAGGTCTCCAAACATGCGGATAGTGGTCAGCATTTTTTCTGCTTCTGCCTCTGTGAAAGGCTCATCCAGTTCAGCGTTGTTGAAACCTTTAAACATTAACTCCGCCATAAACC
>CANHAR010000266.1 GCA_947458495.1 Gammaproteobacteria bacterium
AGCCAAGGTCACAATCGAAAACTCAGGCTCGGTGATTCCTGTTTATGAAGTGCCGCACCTGTTTGAACCGTTTCGCCGACTTTCAAACACCGAGCGTCAGGCAGATCTGGCTGGCAGCCTGGGACGGCGCGGGGCTGGATTAGGTCTGTCCATTGTCCGATCTATTGTGACCTCGCATGGTGGTGAACTCGTTGCGGTCGCACGTCAGAGCGGTGGACTCGCGATCAATTTTTGTTTGCCCTGTCGCAAAACCTAACGCATAGCCAACACGCCCTTTGTCATGATGCATTCTCGATCAATGACAAAGGAGTGGCTCGCCATGAATTTCCTCACCAGCAAGACTGCAAGAAACGTTTGTCTTCACAGCGCATTGGCATCAGTCGCATTGTCGTTTGCACTCAATGCCAGCGCACAACAAGCCGCCGATATTGAGCAACTGGTGGAGTATGCTCAGTGCATCCGCGACAACGGTTACGCCGAATTCCCGGACCCCGGCCCGGATGGACGCATGGAGCTGCGACTGAACCCCGCTACTGCAGAGAGGTTCGAAGCCGCCCAACGCGCCTGTACCGACAAGTTACCCAGCGGCCTGGCCGCGTTAAATGCGCCTCCGACACCGGAACGAATCGAAGCCCTGGTGAAGTTTGCGCAGTGTATGCGTGACAGCGGCGTGTCGAGTTTCCCGGATCCTTCACCACAAGGCTCCTTTGAAATCGCTGGCAATCTGGACATGACATCACCACAGATGCAGCAAACGGCAGAAACGTGCCGGGAAACCACTGAGGTTGGCAGCCTGATGTTTCGCAGAGCCGGGCCGTGAAAACTTCGTTGACCGGCAAACGCGCGATGTGGTTCGGCATCGGAGCGGTATCACTGGGGTGCCTGATTGCAGCCATTCAAGGCTTAAAACCGGGATCGCAGTCAGCACCTGATGATACAACTGCCGTGTCAACCACGCCCATCGTTCGCACCACCTTGCTGGATTCGCGCACTCAAACCGGAACTCTGGGTTTTGGCAATCCGGCAGACGTCCCGTTTATCAGCAACGAACGCTCGGGGATTGTCACCTGGATGGCGCCGGAAGGCTCGATTGTGTCCAGAGGCGAACCGCTGTTTGCGATTGATGGTCAGCCGGTGATTCTTATGTACGGCGAACTGCCGCTTTTCCGCTCCCTGCGCTTTGTAGGGCAGAGTTTTGCAGAGTTCGAGTGGCTTGAATTGAACAATGCACGAGACGACGTCCGCAAAGCCGAGCTCAGTCTCGCCTTGCAGAATGCGCGTTTGGCAGAAGCTAAGGTCAAGCTCAACGAGACACTGGTGCTCCAGCAAGACAGCCAGTTGGATGAACCCGTTACACCGCCTTTTGTGCGCAGTATGCAGGCTGTGGATGCTGCACGCGCAAGACTACGCCGCATCGAGCAATTGCACGAGGCAGGCTTTACAACCCCTGCAGAGCTTGAACAAGCGCGTTATGAAACGGCTGCGGCCAATGCAGATCTGGATGCAACAAGACGCGACAGCATCCAGTTGTATGCTGCTGCCCAGACAGCCGTGGCTGATGCACAACTGGCTCAGCATCAGGCTGAGCGCGCCCTGCGAGATGCACAAGATGTGCAAAACACGCTGCTCTCCAGCGACAATGCCAATGCCGACATTGCACTGCTGCAGGAAAATCTCGCGGCCCTGGGTTACAACGGAGCGGCGGACGCGGTCATACGCCACTGGCAAACACAGGCGGGACGTTCGGCCAGTGGTCTGATCGAACCAGGACAAGTTGTCGTCGCCAGTGGTGCTGTCAGAATCGCGGAACATCTCGCTAAAGTCGGTGATGTTGTCTTCAGTGGCCAGGGACAAGGCAACATGCCCGCCAATAACATGTCCGACCTGATCGTGCGTTACACCAGCACGCAGCGAATGGTCAACGTTCCCCTTGGCATTGCGGATCACGATTACGCCCGCCCCGGTGACTCGGTGATGGTTACCTTGCCCACCGACGTCGAGATACCCGGCGTCATTTCCGACGTCAGTACAGTATTCGACGCACAGGGAATGGCTGACACCGAGATTGCCATACCCGACCAAGAGGCGCTCGGGACACTCGAAGCTGCATCGGTTGATGTCGAATTTGTAGTCGGCAGACGCACCGATGTGCTGGCGGTTCCGGTGACGGCGCTGCTGGCCCTGCCAGACGGTCGGTTTGGGGTCGAAATTGTCACCAACAACAGTACTCGCACGGTTGCCGTCAGCACCGGACTGTTTGCACGCGGCAATGTGGAAATCAGTGGCCCTGACATCGTTGAAGGCCTGGCAGTGAGGATACCGTGATGACTTGCGAGCCTGCAGACACTGTTGTCTCACTGCGGGAAGTGACACGCCTGTACGGCAAGGATCTGATAGCACTCAATCGGGTGAGTTTAGACATTCAGCGTAACGAATTCGTCGCCATTGTCGGACCCTCTGGTTCTGGCAAAACGACCTTGCTCAACATTGCAGGAACTCTAGACCGCGCAAACTCCGGACAGGTCATTGTTGATGGCCGTGATGTTGCCCTGCTGAACGACAATGAGCTCTCAGCCTTGAGGGCGCATCGCATCGGTTTTGTGTTTCAGCACTTTCATCTCGAACAGGGCATCAATGCCCTGGATAACGTTGCCGATGGCATGTTGTACACAGGAATTGCCTTACCCGAGCGGCGCCAGCGCGCTGACGCCGCACTGAGGCGCGTTGGGCTTGGCGAGCGTCTGTCCCACCTGCCCCATCAGCTTTCCGGCGGGGAAAAACAGCGGGTTGCCATTGCGCGAGCGCTTGCGCGTGACCCGGCATTGCTGCTGGCAGATGAACCCACCGGGGCGCTTGATACGCGAAATGGTGCCAGTGTCATGGAGTTGTTGTTGACACTGCATGAACGCGGTACCGCCATTGTCGTTATAACCCATGACCTGGCCATCGCGGCACAGTGCCCTCGTCAGATCCGCATGCGCGATGGCTGTATTGTTGAGGATCAAGGGAGAGGGCTGACGTGATACCTGCGCGTTCCGTTCAACTCAGCTTTGCCGACCTGGTGCGACTTGCCAGTCACGGTCTGCGGGCGCATCCGCTACGCGTTGTGCTGTCGGCGCTTGGCATTGCTATCGGCATCGGCGCCATGTTGGCGGTGGTTGGTATCTCCGCTTCCAGTCGTGCGGAGTTGAATAGTCAACTTGACGCGCTGGGCACTAATTTGTTGACC
>CANHAR010000267.1 GCA_947458495.1 Gammaproteobacteria bacterium
ATCTACAATCGGGCTCAACTTTTTAAATCAATTATCGCTTTTACAAGCGTTTTTACGAGTCAATGCCATGATCACATCGCCCGATCTTAACGTTACATACCAGCTTGACCACGGTGTTTTTGTACTGCAGATCAACCGGCCGGACAAAAAGAACGCCCTCACCCAGACCATGTATGCAGCGCTTGCCGACGGCATCAAAATGGCCGATCAGCATGGTGATGTGCGCGTTATCCTGATCCGGGGCACGGAGGGTTGTTTTACCAGTGGCAATGATGTGAACGATTTTGTCAGATCGCCCGATACGGGTACCGAGCGGCCCTCCGTCCAGTTTATGAAGGCGATCGCCTTTGCGCGCAAGCCGGTGATTGCAGCCGTGGGCGGCATGGCCATTGGAATTGGCACCACCATGCTGTTCCATTGTGACCTGGTGTATGCCGCTGACGAAGCCTTCCTGCAACTGCCGTTTACCAATTTGGGCCTGTGCCCGGAAGCCGGTTCCAGCCTGCTGCTGCCACAAATCATCGGTCACCAGCGTGCCAGCGAAATGTTGCTGCTGGGTGAACGCATTTCGGCTGCCAAAGCCAAGGAATTTGGTCTGGTGAATGAAGTGCTGCCTGCCGCAGCCTACCTTGAGCACGCCATGAACAAGGCACATCATCTGGCTAAACTGCCTGCTGACTCGGTGCAGACCTCCAAAGCGCTGATGAAGCGCAATCAGGCAACACCCATGAACGAGACTATTCAGGCTGAGTTATTGCAGTTCTCACGCTTGCTGCAGTCCCCGGATGCCCAGGCAATTTTTCAGGCGTTTCTTAACAAGAAAAAGGGCTGATGCGACTGTCTGGCAAGCTGTCGCTAAGGGCCGGTGAGGTTGATTAAACACATTGGCATTGGGCAACACTACCTCGCTCAGCCCAGCAAAAAATCTCGTGCAGCGTTAATGCGCTGCGCAAGGTAGTCAGAGCCACCACGATCAGGGTGTAACTTCTGCATCAGCCGTCGGTGCGCCAGGGTGATCTCTTCTGCACTGGCGCCCGGCTGTAATCCGAGAATCTCAAGCGCCAACGCTTCGTTCATGGCTGACTCACCGCCGCTTGGCGGTTGTGCATTCGCAGCACCTGCAGCGGCCGGGTCTTCCCGCCAGTTCGGGTGCATACGGTCAAGGTAGGCCTCCAGCAGATGCAGGGAATCAGCGTCCTTCTGACAGGCGGTAGCCAGCGCCAGCAGCTGTGCCATATCCAGACTGGACAACAACTTTCCCGCAAAGTCTCCTTGCAGGATTTCGCCATCCATACTGCCAGTCTGGTGATCCAGACTCATGTTCAGCCACGGCGTGCGGATGCCGGAAGCACCCGGTTTGCTGCTGCCCGAGCGTCCCCAATTGCGATTGCTGCCCCACTTGCTGTGCCCCATTCTCAGTAAGGGCCACAAGCGGATCAGCAGATGCACATTGCGCATCATAAAACTCAGCATAAAAACAAAAGGTGCCAGCAACGCCTGTATCGGCAAGCGCCCGAACAGAATCAGAATAACCACCACCATCAGCATGGCGGTGATACCCACCAGCCAGCGGAATTGTGAGGTAGTCAGTGCATACCTGTTTTTAATGTTGCGCAACCCCCACCAGGCCAGTAATGCCAGCAACAGCGGCGCGAGTAATCGGATAATCAGCATGCGTGTTGTGTGTTCCTCGTTAACGGCAACTTGAAAAACTCAGCGCTTGAGCTGGTGGCCGAGCAAACCAACACTGGGATGCGCACCTTTGCTGAAGTCACGCAGCGCCATGAGCCCACCACTGGCATACACAGCCACTGCTTTGAGCAGATCTCGCAATTGACCTGCGCTGGCGTGGTCAAAGGGGGCATACGCGCCACCAGACAAGCGTGCCATCTCGGTAAAACAGCGCCGCGCTGCATCATCGTGACCTTCCTGAAACATAAACAGCGGCACGTTCAGCAAGCCCAGTTCACCGGCCTTGTGGCATAACACGTCGATATTCTCTTCAACACAGTCACCAATATAGACCACGGCGTGGACTTTTTGCTGACGAGTTTCTTGGACAGTATGCTGCAACAGCCGCTCTATTTTGGTGATACCCGCTTCACACGAAATCCCGGTCATCAGCGTCAACAGACGTTTGGAATCCTGCAACCAGTCGCTGGCTCTGAACTCGGCAAACCCGCGAAAGTAAGCCAGTTGCAACTGCAGGCCACCCAGAGATTGGGCACTGGAGAACATCTCGGCCTGCAGCTGCATGGCCTGATCCCAGGTTGCGCCGCGGCTGGCGGTGGCATCCAGCGCAAAAATCAGCCGACCGGCGCGCCCCTGCGTGTTGACGCGGGGCATGTTGGCCACCTGCTGCAAAAAGGCGCTGACATCCTGACTGCGCGCCGCCGGCGCAACGTCGCCACGCGCTTTTTCAGCAGGCATCGCAGAGGAAGTTTTATCCGCTTTTTTGAGCGTGAACAGCGCTTTTAAATCTTTCATGGTGTGAGCCCTGCCTGCAAAAGTCGCAGCCAGTGTAACAAACCTTAATAAGACTTGGGCAACCCAAGCACGCGTTCAGCAATGTAATTGAGCACCATCTGCGGGCTGACCGGTGCTATTTTGGGAATCATGATTTCACGCATATAACGCTCGACGTGATATTCCTTGGCATAACCATAACCACCAAAGGTGTTCATGGCGCGGGTGCAGGCCTTAAACGCTGCCTCGGCGCTCAGATACTTGGCGCCGTTGGCAAACTGCCCGCAATCCAGTCCCTGATCGTAAAGACTCGCGGCCTTGAACACCATCAGGTCAGCGGCTTCCAGTTCACACCAACTTTCCGCCAACGGGTGCTGAATGCCCTGATTCTGACCAATCGGCCGGTCAAACACGATGCGCTGTTTTGCATACTCCGTGGCTTTTGCCAGTGCGGCGCGGCCAATTCCCACTGACTCGGCGGCAATCAGAATACGCTCAGGATTTAATCCATCCAGCAGATACCGAAAGCCTTTGCCTTCCTCGCCAATACGATCACGTTCCGGTATGGGCAGCCCATCAAAAAATACCTGATTGGAGTCGACTGCCTTGCGGCCCATCTTTTCAATTTCAGTTATCTGTACAAAACGTCTGTCCAGATCGGTGTAAAACAGCGACAGCCCATCGATCGGCTTCTTGCATTGATCAATCGGCGTGGTGCGCGCAATCAGCAGTATCTTGTTGGCTTGTTGAGCCGTCGAC
>CANHAR010000268.1 GCA_947458495.1 Gammaproteobacteria bacterium
ACCATGTATCTGGTGTGTGGTTACGCGATTATGTACGGCGGCACGTACTTCCTGTCGGGCATTGCCGGCGGCGATGATCTCGTTGCAAATGCTTTGGCATCTAAGGCTGAAGAGGGTTTTAATGGTGGCGCAGTCTACTCTGACGCTTCCGATTTCTTCTTCCAGGTTGTGTTTGTAGCAACCGCCATGTCAATTGTCTCTGGTGCTGTCGCTGAGCGAATGAAACTGTGGGCCTTCCTGGCGTTTGCAGTTGTTATGACCGGCGTGATCTACCCGATGGAAGGTTCATGGACATGGGGTGGCAACGCAGTATTTGGCCTCTACACGCTGGGCGATCTTGGGTTCGTAGATTTTGCCGGCTCAGGCATTGTTCACCTGGCAGGCGCTTCTGCTGCACTGGCTGGCGTAATTCTGCTGGGTGCACGTAAGGGCAAATACGGCGCTGATGGCAGCACACGAGCCATCCCCGGTGCAAATCTGCCGCTGGCAACACTTGGTACCTTCATTCTGTGGATGGGATGGTTCGGGTTCAACGGCGGCTCTGTACTGAAACTGGCAGACGTTGGCAGCGCAAACGCCGTCGCGGTGGTATTCCTCAACACCAACGCCGCTGCTGCGGGCGGCCTTTTAGCAGCGATGGTGACAGCACGTCTGCTGTTCGGCAAAGCTGACCTGACCATGATCCTTAACGGAGCGTTGGCTGGTCTGGTAGCTATCACTGCAGAGCCCTCAACCCCAACCGCTCTTCAGGCAACCCTGTTTGGCGCTATTGGTGGTGTACTGGTTGTGTTCAGTATCCTTGCGCTCGACAAGATCAAGATTGACGACCCGGTTGGTGCGATTTCTGTGCACGGTGCTTGTGGTCTGCTTGGTCTGCTGCTGGTGCCAATCACCAATAGCAACTCTACCTTCTTTGGCCAGATCGTTGGCGCAGCAACCATCTTTGTCTGGGTGTTTGGTGCGAGCTTAATCGTGTGGATGGTACTGAAAGCCGTCATGGGTCTGCGTGTAACCGCTGAGGAAGAAGACCAGGGCGTGGACATTGCTGAATGTGGCCTGGAAGCTTACCCGGAATTCACCAAGTAAGTTTAAAAGTTGATCCAAAGATTGAAGTGGGTTGCAGTGAGTAGTGAGTGCCGGTCACCGCCGGCACTGTTTTCCCCCAAGGAAATTTTCAAAGCGCCCTGATGGGCGCTTTTTTTTGGCAGCTTGAGCCTATTTAATCTATAAGAACATCAGCAAAGCTTGTGCGACAAAGGTATATACCATAAGGTATATACTATTTGCAGCGAGGCATTTCAAACATGACCCAGTATACAGCCAAGGTATTTATGAACGGGCGCAGTCAGGCGATTCGGCTTCCTAAGGAATTTAGATTTGAAACCGACACGGTTTATCTCAGAAAGGAGGGAGGTGAGGTGATTATTTCGGCAAATGAAACAGATTGGGATGTATTTTTTGACCAGACCTCAGCGTTTGGTGACGACTTTATGGCCGAGACAAGGGATTTGCCTGCGCAAGAGCGGGAAGCTTTCTGATGTTTATGCTCGACACCGACACATGCATCTATGTGTTAAAAAACCGGCACCCGCTGTTGAAACATAAATTCAAGGCGGTGCCAGACCTGAGCATATCCGCAATCACGTATGCGGAACTGTGTTTTGGGATTGAAAACGGCGTTTCTAACTTGCGCGCTCAGCGCTATGAGCAGTTGAAGATTTTTCTGCGAAAGGTAAGCGTTGAATCCTGGGGTATATTGCAGGGGGCCGCATACGGGCAGTTACGAGCCGGTCTGAATCGCTCCGGGATGGTGATTGGCGGTAATGATATGTTGATTGCCGCCCATGCTTTAAGTTCAGGTGCAGTGTTGGTGACAAACAACCAACGAGAATTTACCCGCGTTCCAGGTTTGATTTGTGAAAACTGGCTCGCTGGTATTGATTAAAAGGTGCTTAAAAATCTCCCCAGCGCAACTGCAACGCCGTTAACGCCACAACGGGTGCCGTTTCTGTGCGTAATACACGTGGGCCCAGACGCACCATTGTAAATCCTGCACGGTTGGCCAGCTGTTTTTCGTCGTCACTGGTACCACCCTCCGGCCCGATCAGCAGAAATACTACGGGCGGGCGATCGCCAATAAAGCCCGCAGTGCCGGTATGATCGAGGGTAAAGCCCTGCCCCCTCGGCACCTGGGAAATCCACTCGTTTAACGGTATGGGATTGACGATCTCAGGCACTGTGCAACGTCCACATTGTTCGCTGGCGCTGATGGCGACTTTTTGCCAATGCGAAGTCCGCTTGTCTGCGCGATCAGAGTCCAGCCGAACTTCGCTGAACTCGGTGAACAAAGGAGTAATGTGAGTGACACCCAACTCAGTGGCTTTTTGGATGGCATAATCCATCCGCTCGCCTCGCGACAAACCCAGGCCAATATGCACGGGCAGCAGTTGTTCGGGTTGTCGATTACAAGCACTGCCAAGTTTGACCTGCAGGTCTCGCTTGCCGATGCTGATGATTTCGCCGCTGAACTCGCCATCGCGCCCATTAAACAGCGCGAGCATCTGACCGGGCTTCACCCGCAAGACCTTGCCCAGATAGTGGGCGTGATCCTCACCCAAGGTCAGCAACGCTTCTGCACACAAGTCTGACTCACAATACAGCCGGCTTAGTCGCATGACGTGTGTCCTTATCGGGTGCGCAGGCCCAATTGTTGCCAGATCTGCCGCACCGGTTCAGTCTGATTCATGGTGTAAAAGTGCAGACCCGGCGCGCCGCCAGCCAGCAGGTTTTCACAAAGTGTCTGTACAACTTCGATACCAAAGTCACGAATGCTGTTGCTGTCATCGCCATAGGCTTGTAAGCGCTGCCGAATCCAGCGCGGGATTTCTGCGCCACAGTTGTTGCTGAAACGTTGCAGACTGGTGAAGTTGGTGATGGGCATGATGCCGGGCACAATCGGGATGTTGATACCCGCTTTACGGCAGGCATCCACAAAATAAAAGTACGCGTCCGGGTTATAAAAATACTGCGTGATCGCGCTGTCGGCGCCCGCATTAACCTTGTTTTTAAAATACTTCAGGTCGCTGTCGTAGGAATCGGACTGGGGATGAATCTCCGGATAACAGGCCACTTCAATATGAAAGTGATCGCCGGTTGTTTTGCGCACAAACTCGATGAGTTCGT
Source organism: Gammaproteobacteria bacterium (assembly GCA_947458495.1). Lineage (GTDB taxonomy): Bacteria > Pseudomonadota > Gammaproteobacteria > Pseudomonadales > Pseudohongiellaceae > Pseudohongiella. The sequence continues at coordinate 3,184 of CANHAR010000268.1, forward strand.
TAGCATAGAAATACTGTGAAGCAAC
>CANHAR010000269.1 GCA_947458495.1 Gammaproteobacteria bacterium
TATAATCGCGCTCGCTTCACACCCCCCATGCCGGAGTGGTGAAACTGGTAGACACGCCGGACTCAAAATCCGGTGCCCTTAAAAGCGTGTCGGTTCGACTCCGACCTCCGGTACCAATGCAATAGTCCATGGCGTTAAACACGCCGGACTCACTGCTCATAAAATCCTGGCGGTGCCCTTAAAAGCGTGTCGGTTCGACTCCGCCCGGCGCCCGGCGAACGCACGCGATGCAACGTAACGGTTCTTGCCATCCGGTGTCAGGCCAAGGACACTCAGTTCCGCATCTTTTAGTTGGCCGAACACCGCGCTGCCGACAGCCGAACGCCAGGTTCAAAGGGCATAGGTTGGACGGTGCCATGAATGGCCAGCTCGTCAAATGCTACCTGCTGTAGCGCGCGGGTCTGTTCCATGGTCATGCCCAGCTCAAAGGCCGAGCACTCATTGGCGCCCAGCGATCGAGGGTCAAGCCCGGTCAAACTGCCAAAAACCACCAGCGCTTCGAGATAGGAGCCATGTGCGCTGGCGTGATAGTGATCGTAGGTCCACAGATTCACCTTGCCAAAATCGATGCCGTCATAGGGGTTGGCGTCAGCGACATTCGTTTCCATGGCTCGGGTCCACGCTTCGCCCACCGGAATAACACCACGCACGTTCGGAGCCACCGCAGCTGCGTCATAGGCCGCGCGAACGTCATTGGCCATGGCGGCGACCGGCTGCCCAGCCCAGGCACCGTTTTCCGGGTAGATTTGATCAGCACGTGACCAAGTCGCCATCAAGTGGATGTCAACAGCGGAATTGCGGGCAACGAGGATGTCGGCCATTTGCTTCACCGTTTCCACCAGTTTGACCGGATCTCCGGGCTTGTCAAAGTCGAGAGTGCTCTGACCGTGCATAACTACGGTGTCCCAAGGACGCCGGGCGATCAGACCCAGTCGATTCTGCAAGTGAAAATCCAGACCACTACCGGGTTCTGTTTCAAGCGAGACATCGTAGTTAAGTCCTGCCTGTTGGGTGAAGGATTTAAACAAGGCGGGCACGCCGCCCATGCCCAGATTATTGAGGTCAGTGACGGTGTCGGCTCTATAAAAACGCACCGCAGAACCGGCACCAAAAGTGAAACTGTTGCCAATAAACAACACGCTCTCGTCGGACTGTGCCAGCGTCTGGCTGGTCAAAAGCATCAGCCCCAGGGCTGTATGTTTTAGTCGTCGCATGGTGTGCTCTCCTCTTGGTTTTTTTGTTGTTGGATTTATTTGATCTTTAGTCGGGTGATGCATTTGTTTATTCGCAGACCGAAGGCTGCCCTACTTTAGCCCTTGGGCATGACATTTCCAATCTAAATTAGCTTGGTTCATGGCAAACAGACACAAGCTCATTTATGCTCAAACCTGATCTCCAGAATAATAACGAGGGAACACCAATGGACACTAAACATAATCCGGAATACGTCGCAGCTAATGGCCTGATTCATCGCAGGCACCTGCTTGGCTTGGGTCTTGCGGGCATCGGCTCAATAGCAGCAGGCTCAGCGCTTGGCGCCGACGCAGGCATGTTGAGCATCCCCGCCTGGTCAAAAACACCAGGTAACGGGCCATCGGAGTATGGCGCACCTTCGCCATTTGCAGCGGATGTCAAACGCCTTGCGGGCAGCCCCAGTGCAACCGCGCCAGGATCAGGCGTATCGCGCACACCTTTGCATTTGCTACGTGGCACCATCACCCCCAACAGCCTGCATTTTGAACGCCATCACAGTGGTGTACCGGTCATTGACCCCGCCCAGCATCGTTTTGTCATACATGGGCTTGTGCGCCAGGCGCTGAGTTTTTCGTACGAAGACCTGCTGGCTTACCCCATGGTCAGCCAGATTTATTTCCTGGAGTGTTCCGGCAACAGCGGTGCCAATACGGTTGCCACCGCAGGCGATACCAATGCTGCCGCCATACACGGTCTGCTGTCGTGCGCTGAGTGGACGGGCGTGCGCTTGTCAACACTGTTACAAGAAGCAGGCGTCACCAACGATGCGGCCTGGATCACCGCAACGGGTGCTGATGCCGCCAGCATGGGGCGCTCGATTCCGCTGTCCAAGGCGCTTGACGATGTGATGATTGCGCTCTACCAGAACGGTGAGCCCATTCGCCCGGAACAAGGTTATCCCATGCGCTTATTTGTGCCGGGTTGGGAAGGCAATGTCAGCGTGAAATGGCTGACTCAGATAAAAGTTGCTGATGCGCCGGCCCAATTTCGCGATGAAACCTCCAAATATACTGACCTGTTGCCAGATGGAAAAAGTCTGCAATTCACCTATCCGATGGGTGTCAAATCCGTGATCACGTCGCCATCAGGGCAGATGAAACTATTGCGTCAGGGCATTCACGAAATCACCGGCGTGGCCTGGTCAGGTCATGGCGCCATTCGACGGGTAGAAATCTCAGCAGATGGTGGCAGTACCTGGGCTGATGCGCACATTGAAGCCGGTCAGCAACATCTGGCACTGGCACGTTTCCGCCTGCCCTGGCAGTGGAGTGGCGCGCCGGCAATCCTGCAAAGCCGGGCAACCGACAGCAGCAATAATGTGCAACCAGGCCGTGATATGTGGATGGCAGCTTACAACCCTGCAAACCGCTATCACTACAATGCTATCCAGAGCTGGTCTGTATCGGCGCAGGGAGATGTTAAAAATGTTTATGCGTAAAACTGTTTCTGTATTGGTGATGGCAGCGGGGGTTTTTACCTTCAACGTGGCTTCGATCGGGCTCGCCGCAGAGGCACCTGCCAATCCTGTTGCACTCGGCAGCGCGATCACCGAGGCGCAACTGGCCGACTGGGATCTGATTGTTGCGCCTGATGGTTACAATCTGCCTGAAGGCAGCGGTACCGCTGCTCAAGGGCAAGTGGTATATCAACAACAGTGTGCAGCGTGTCACGGCGCTGCTGGTGAAGGTGCAAGCGGATCGCCTGCACTGGTGGGCGGATCCGTTTCAACCACTCCGCCGTTGCTAACGGTCGGCAGTTACTGGCCACATGCCAGCACCCTGTTTGACTATGTGCGGCGCGCGATGCCGCCAACAGCACCCAAGTCTCTAAGCAATACCGAGGTGTACCAGGTGACGGCCTATGTGTTGCATTTGCATGGCGTGATTGCAGAGGATTTTGTGCTCGACAAAAACACGCTGCCAGCGGTGCAAATGCCTAATCGTGA
>CANHAR010000270.1 GCA_947458495.1 Gammaproteobacteria bacterium
AGTAATCATCTATACGGGCAGGCGCTGGTGCAGGATGCCGCTTCAGTGTTGGAGCAGCTGCTGGCGGTTGATACCTCGTCAGCGGCGGCGCACAACAACCTCGCGTTGCTGATGCTGGAGCTGGGGCAAACTGAAGAAGCGATCCGCCTGGCCAGTGAGGCCGCGAGGCTGGATGCCGCATTTACACAAACACTGGCAGACATTCAGGCAAAAATACCCAGCCGGAGATAAAAAACCTGCGATTGACCAAACTCGCGATGCTCTTCAAAACATGCTATAGAGGGCACCTGCATAAAAATCTGCCATCAAGGGCTTTGTTATGACAAACAAATTCAAATCACTGTGTCTGCTTCTGATTCTGCATGTTCTGGCTCCAGCGTATGCTCAGGATAATGCGCCGGAAGTGACAACCGCGCAGGGTAAGCTGATTGGTGAGTACTCCAGTCGCAATAACCGTGTCTCAGTCTATAAAGGTATCCCGTTTGCAGCGCCGCCTGTGGGGCAAGCGCGCTGGACTGCCCCACAGGCGGCTCCGGGCTGGACGGGTGAGCGACTGGCAACGGATTTTGGCCCGGATTGTATGCAGCAGCCCTATCCGGAAGGCTCCTTTTTTTATCGCCCGGCACGTGTCAGCAGCGAAGACTGTTTGTATCTGAACGTGTGGACAGCGGCTGACGAAAATGCCAACAAGCCTGTGATGGTGTGGTTTCACGGCGGGGCACTCACGCGAGGATCCGGGGCAATCGAGACATATGACGGCAGCGAGCTGGCACTGAAAGATGTTGTTCTGGTAACTGTCAATTACCGCTTGGGGGTGTTCGGCTACTTTGCCCACCCGGAGCTGATCGCAGAGTCTGAGCATTTTTCAGCGGGCAATTACGGCATCCTTGATCAGATACAATCGCTGCGCTGGGTCCAGGAAAACATTCGTGCTTTTGGCGGAGACCCCGCAAATGTCACCATTTTTGGTGAGTCAGCGGGTGCCTGGAGCGTGCATTTTCTGACAGCAAGTCCACTTGCGAATGGGTTGTTCCATAAAGCCATCGCACAAAGTGGCGCGCGTATGGATACGCGGGTGGCGCTGGATCAGCAAACGTCCGCCGGTGCCTCGGCCAGTTCGTCTGGTGCGCGTCTGGCAGAGTTGATGGGTGCCGCCGATCTGCCAGCAATGCGCGCTGTTCCTGCCAAAGAGCTGCTGGACGCGGCGGCTGAGCACAGTTTCAGATCAGATGGCATCGTGGATGGCTGGGTCTTGCCAGAGCAGCCCTATGTTCAATTCTCCGGAGGGCGTCAGAACAGCGTTCCCATACTGGTTGGATTTAATGCCGAGGAGGGTACAACGCTGGGTGCGGGTTCAAGTCTGCCCGGTACACCGGAGGCCTATGAACAGCAGGTGAATGCCATCTATGGCGATCTGGCAGAGATGGTGCTTGAGGTTTACCCGTCGTCCGACATCCGCAAGTCCAGCCTGGACAGTTTTCGTGATTCAGTGTTCGGCTGGCATATGGTGACCTGGGCTAATCTGACACGGCATGTCCAGCAGCCGGCCTATCTGTATTTCTTCACGCACCGGCCACCGGGTCCTATGGCTCAGGAGCTTGGCGCGTATCACGCATCGGAGATCGCCTACGCGTTTAACACGGTTCATACCTTGAGCAATCAGCCCACTGCGATTGATTACCGGCTGGGTGATGTGATGTCGGATTACTGGGTCAATTTTGCGCATCACGGTGTGCCGTCGGCGCCGGGTCAGCCTGAATGGAAGCCCTACAGCAACGCTGAGCGCAATTACCTGTTGTTTGGCGCTCAGATCAGTGCCGAACAGAACCTGTTGCCGGACAATTGGGCGCTATTTGACCGCGTGATGGATCGTCGTCGTTAAACGGGTGTTGTGAAATATTCGCGTAGCATCCGGAACAGCGCAGTTGTTGCGGGACCGGCGCAATCCCCGGCTGCGGTCATCATCAGGTGCATCGGCAGCCGGCGCTCAGCGCCAAGGCTCAATGGCAGTTGTTTCAGATTGCCAGCGTCAATCTCGGCCTTTACCCAGTCAAAAGGTATAAAAGCAAAGGCCAGCCCGGCCTTGAGTACTTTGAGGCTGGTGCTGAAATGGCTGACTGTCCAGCGTTGTTCCGATCCCAGCCATCCTGCGTCCTGCACTCGCCGTTGCCCGCTGTCTCGGATAACCACCTGACGCCAGCTGCGTAACTCAAAGTCGTTGATTCCGTTATCCGATGGTGACACAAACAGCGGATGACCGGGATGTGCCACGGCGATCATTTTCACAACACAGAGTGGCACTCCAATATGACCTACCGGTATCTGTTGGAGGATCACAATATCTGCTTTTTTCTCAAGTAAAGCTTCTTCTGTGCCGGATAGCTGAGTTTCCAGTAAGCGCAGCCGGGTCATAGGAAATATCCGGGAAAAATTCTCCAGCACCGGCAGTAATTGCCCGGGTTCCAGAAGTCCATCTACCGCTATCACCACTTCGGGCTCAATGCCCTTTGCCAGTTGAGCCGCGGTGTGCTCTGCCGCCAGCGCCTGCTGTAGCAGTTCGGTGGCGCGTCGGTACATGACCTGGCCATCCACAGTCAGCACCGCTTTACGCCCGGAGAGTTCCAATACCGGGCTTGGCAATTGTTCGTTCAATTTTGCAATGGCGTAGCTAACGCTGGACTGGCTTTTGTTGAGTGCCTCGGCGGCCCGCGCAAAACTGCCTTCATCCACCACCGCTTTAAAGGCGGCCCATTGTTCGAGACTGATGCGGGGTGATTTCATGGTCATCGCTCCTTGAGGTGCATGAGGCAAGGTGAGTGAAGTGTTGAGTCCGCTGGGCTGTGGATGCCGCAACTGATCGGATAATCAGATCAATCATAGCGCTTAATTGCATCATAACAACCGATAAACTGTTTAGTATGTGGCGAATCATTAACTAAGGGGGCACATCATGAGTGTCAAGACTGTTGAAGAAGTTGTCATTGCCCGGCCATCGTCCGACGGAGACGGTGTCAAACTGTTGAGGGTATTCGGCGGCAGTGGTGATCCGGCGCGCTTTGATCCGTTCCTGATGATGGATGAATTTGGATCCTTTGATCCGAATGATTACATCGGAGGTTTTCCTCCACACCCGCATCGGGGATTCGAGACTATCACTTACATGCTTGAAGGACGTAT
>CANHAR010000271.1 GCA_947458495.1 Gammaproteobacteria bacterium
ACACACAGCAGGCGGTTTGAAATAGTCATGCACGCCAAGGAATTCTACCTCCTCGGGATGCGATAGTCTATACAGATCAAAGTGATAGAGAGGAAACTCAAAATCTTCATAAGGTTCTACCAAGGTATAAGTCGGACTCTTGACTGCGCCCTGATGTCCCAGCGCTCTGATCAACCCTCTGGAAAGCGTGGTTTTGCCGGCCCCAAGGTCGCCTTCCAGGTAAATGACGGCGCCATTCGCAGGCAACGATAGTGCGATGCGGGCGCCTGCATACTCCGTCATGGATTCATCAGCCAGATAACATTCAGATAAGCGCGTCATGCCAGACTGCCTGCGTGTGACACCCGGCAACCTGACAGAAGCCCGGGCAGAAATTCCAACAGATCCGTAGCCAGCAGCCCACGTTGACCAATCTTGGCTGCCGCACGATCGCCCGCCTCGCCGTGCGCACACACTGCAAACCGCGCAGCATCCGCCGCATCAAAGCGCACCGTAGCACTGCGCCCCAGCGCCAGCATTGCCCCGCAAATGCCGGACAAGACATCGCCCATCCCGCCTGAGGCCATACCAGGATTACCTTCCAGACAGATATCGATCAGCGCGTCCCCGTGCGGAAATGCCAGCAAACTCCCGGCTCCTTTTAATATCACCACACAGCCAGAAAGTTTCTGCATATTTGTGACGGCCTGAAAGCGGTCGGTGTTCACTTGCGCAGTGTCACACTGGAGCAGCTTGGCGGCTTCGCCCGGATGTGGTGTCAGAATCCACTGAGCACGCTGTGCCGCCGGTGCCAGCTCTTCCCAGACAGTTTGCTGAGCAGCCAGCAGGTTCAGGGCGTCGGCGTCCAGCACCATGGGAATACGCCACTGCACCGCGCGCGAAACGACCGTCTGCAGCAAGGCACGAGACCACGCAGACCGACCAAGTCCGGGTCCGAGCACAATAACACTGGCACGCTGTATCAACTGCAGCGCTCGCTCTGCGGCATCACCCTGCCAGTCATCAACACCGTGTGCCATGACCTCTGGGCACCTGTTCAGCATTGCGCCTGTGTGCGCTGAGCGGGTAAGAAGACTCACAGTGCCCGCGCCAGAGCGGGCAGCCGCCTCTGCAGCCATCAGTGCTGCGCCACCAAATCCTGAATCTCCGCCCAAAACCAGCACATGGCCTGAATGCCCCTTATGGGCTGCAGGCGAGCGCCGCAGTGCAGGGGTAAGCAATATCCGTCTATCGATACCACGGGCGGATATCGGCACCATTTGTGTAACCCCTTGTGCAACCCCGAGGTCATCAAACAGCAATTCGCCAGCAAAGGCAGACGCCATGCCGGTATACAAGCCCTGCTTGCGGGCTACCACCATCAGACAGATATCAGCCATGACTGCCTGTTGCTCTGCATGCCCCGTATCCGCGCATATACCGGTCGGGACATCGATGGACAACACGGGCGCTTCAAGTTGGTTGACAAGATCGACGGCTTGGGAGACCAAGGGGCGAAGTGCGCCCTGACAACCAATGCCCAATAATGCATCAACCAGCACGGTGTGTTGCAGACGGCAGCACGATATCCAGTGCGTGGCGTCGGACAGGTCAAATACCTTCCAGGGCACTTCTGCTGCCATCGCTGCCTGAGCCGCTAAAGCGGCATCCCCCTGCAATGCGTCTGGGGCTGTCAGCGCAAATATCTGCACGGACAGGCCATCTGCATGCGCCTGTCGGGCTATCTCATATCCGTCACCGCCATTGTTGCCGCTGCCACAGAACACTATCAGTTCCAGGCGTCGCGGCCAGCGTTGCCGAATCACCCGCAGCGCCGCACTGGCAGCTCGTTGCATCAGCGCGTATCCGCTGATGCCACTGTTGATAGTCTGTTGTTCAATCTGACGAGTCTGTTCACTGGTGTGAAGTGGGATCATGGTCAACTCAAGGTTTTTCCATCCGGAAAATCAGCCGCTGCAGCAGTCGCAGGGCACCCGCCAACTCCTCAACCGGCACATCGTCGGTCAAGCCAATGGCCCAGGGATCCTGAACGGTTCGCAGCGCGTGATAGACCTGCTGCCCCTGGTCGGTCAATTGCACCAGCACAGAGCGTTTGTGGCGCGGGTTGTTGGCATAACTGACCAGACCATCAACTTCCATCACATCGGTAATGCGCTGTACTGCCTGCCTCGACTGACCCAGCGCGCGGGCAATACCAGGCACAGTCATACCGGAATTGGACAGCGCGATAATTCCAATGACCTTCCAGCGCGCGCTGGTTAACCCAACACCTTCTGCCATGCGATCGCCGTCAGCAAGCAACAAGCCATTGATCCGGAAAACGGCGCGCACCAGATCCAGAAAAAGTTTTCGTTTGGGAGAATGAGCCATGAGATTGAGTGCTCTGCCAGATTAAACGCCGGAATCGTGCCCGATGCATGATCCACACCGATCGATGATCGTCTCAGGCTGACTGCATGTTGTCAATCGACCTGGGGCGCAACAGTCAGCGGCATCAGTCAGCGGCATCAGTCAGTGGCATTAGCTCAGCGCCGTCGCCGCGCCGCGCGCTTGAGCGCCTTGTGGATGGCCGTTGGGGACATGGGCAGATCACAAAGCCGGGTTCCGGCAGCTCTGGAGACGGCATTAGCGACAGCGCCCAGCGGCGGTACAATCGGAACCTCACCAACTCCCTTTACACCGAAGGGATGGCGCGGATTGGGCACTTCGATCAGCACCGTATCAATCATCGGCACATCAGATGCTACGGGCACTCGGTAATCCAGAAAACCCGGATTCAGCAGCCTGCCATTCTCATCGTACAAATAGGCCTCGTTTAATGCCCAACCTATGCCCTGTACAGCACCACCCTGCATCTGACCCTCGACATAGGACGGATGAATGGCTTTGCCAACATCCTGAATGGCTGTGTAGCGCACAACAGTCACCCGACCGGTCTCTTTATCCAACTGAACATCACAGATGTGAGTCGCAAAGCCGGGCCCTGCGCCCTGCGCGTTCAGAGAGATTTCAGCTGCGATCGGCCCACCGGTCTCCGCGCTGCTGGCAGCAATTTGTGTCAGACTCAGACTTGATGACCCGCCAGAGGCCATCAATCGGGCAACTCCGCCCACCCAACTGACCTGATCCACTTCAACCCTCCACAGCAATGCGGCGCGGCG
>CANHAR010000272.1 GCA_947458495.1 Gammaproteobacteria bacterium
GCCCTGCGGGTTGCGCCCATGTTTGATGGCGCGCACATAATCCGTTGCACTCCAGCCGCCCGTCCCGGTATCCGCGTCAGGTGTAATATTTGACGCATAAAACACGCCGAAGGGTGACTCTATCGCCATGCCGCCGCTGAGCCCTCCGGCCTCTCCTTCATGACAGCTGATGCAACCGCCGGCGTTGATCAGGTAGCGCCCGCGCTGCAGTGTCTGCTCATCCTCTGCATAAGCGTATTCAGGAATTGTGGCCGGCATCAACGCCGGGGCAAACAGCCACACCGTTACTATCGCGGCAGCAGCAACTAATGATCCTGATAGATTTCGTGACATCACCCGAGGTCTCCCATATCCGATTAAGGCTGATGCTAGCACAGCAAAACCTGCGGACAAGACTGAAATCGGAGTGGGTAAAGCCGCGTTGGGCGAGAACCAAAAAAAACGGGCATTCCGCTTCAGGAATGCCCGTTTAGTTACAGACAGTTATCGGGTCAGGCCGGATATCAATCCGGCAAGGCCACCGCTGTCAAGGTTGGGCCGGTCTGCAGCATCACATACTGCTTGCCCTTGTGAACATAACTTGACATACCAAAACCACTGTCCGCAGGTACCTGGACACGACCGATTTCACGGCCGGTCATTTTGTCTACTGCAAACAGGTACGGCGTCTCGTCACTTCCGGTGCCTGCGTACAGCAGCATATTAGGCGTGACGGTCATCGGTGCCAATTCACCGGTACCGGTCTGACCGATGTCAATGCCCGCAAGCGCAGGGTGATTGCGGATACGATCAGGGGTGTCGCCCACCGGAATCATCCACAGGTGTTCACCGGTGTTCATATCAATCGCAGTGATGCGGCTGTAGGGCGGCTTGTATAAGGGCAGGCCTTCTGGTCCGCGCACTGGCATGGCGCGAAGCGATGCATATTCTGAGAACGTGGTACCTGTGGGCATTTCTATCATGGAATCGCGCTCAGCTGACGGTGCAACCATGCGTGATGAACAGGCAGAACGTGAGGTGACGTAGAGGATGCCATTAACCGGATCTGCGACAGCAGGCCCCGGAATGTTCGCCCCGCCGCCATCACCCGGACACCACAGTGCAGCCACTTTGCCGATATCGTTGTCGCGATGCAGAGGCGGGTTGAACAATGGCCCGATCTCATAATCCGCGATGGCTTCAATCGCGGCTGCACGCAGTTCCGGCGTGAAGTCGATCAGATCGTCGTGTGTCAGGCCCTGCATATCAAACGGTGCAGGTTTGGTCGGGAAGGGCTGAGTGGCGGCCAGTTTCTCGCCTGGAATTCGCGACTGCGGAACTGCGCGGTCTTCAAACGGCCACAACGGTTCTCCGGTCAGGCGGTTGAATGCGTACACAAACGCCTGTTTGGTGGCTTGCGCCACAGCGGGGATCTTTTCGCCGTTGATGGTGACATCCATCAGCACTGGTGCTGTTGGCGTATCGTAGTTCCAGACGTCGTGACGCACCAGTTGGTAGTGCCAGACGCGCTCACCGGTACTGGCATTCATGGCAATGATGCTGGTCCCGAACAGGTTGTCACCGGGGGTATGGCCACCGTAGTAGTCAATGGTCGGCGGGTTGGTCACCGCATACACAATGTTGTTTTCAATGTCAGCTGACAGCGGAGCCCAGGGAGATACTTCTCCGGTCAGTTCACGCGGGTTGGGGATGCCTTCCCAGGTTTCGATACCGAACTCGCCTGCTTCCGGGATCACGTTGAACTTCCACTTGAACTCACCAGTCTTGCCGTCAAAAGCAAGAATGTCGCCGGGGATGTTTTCAATCCGCGTCTGGTTGTAACCCTGCTCGGCAGAGTTGCCAACCACTACGGTGCCGTTCACAAAAATCGGTGGTGAAGAGGCGGTGATATAACCTTCATCCAGCGGGATGCCGTAGTAGGGATCAAAATCGTAACCCATGTATTCAGCAATCAGCCGCTGCATATCCACAACGCCGGTTTCCGGGAAGCCTTCGACACCAACGGGTCCGCCGAAACCTTCCAGAGGTGCGCCGGTATCCGCATCAAGTGCTGTCAGGAAAAATGCCGGGCTGATGATGTAGATAACGCCTTTGCCGTCGATTTCACCATACGCCACGCCCTTGCCGTAGTCTTTACGCATGGAGTATTCATAACGGAAGGTGTGCGGTTCGCGGTACGACCAGATGGTTTCGCCGGTCTCAGGATCCAGTGCAATGACGTGACGACGGTCACCGGCTACGGTGTACAGTTTGCCGTTGACATAACTGGGCGTAGAGCGGCCGCTGCTGGCGTTAAAGCTGGCACCATCCCAGACCCACGCGGTTTCCAGTTGTGTGAAGTTATCAGCATTGATTTGTGTGGCAGGGGTATAGCGGGTGTGGGCGTGATCCCCCCCCAGAGTGACCCATTCAACAGTTTCCTGCTGTGCATGGCTCTGAGTGCTGAGGCCGATACCGATGGCCAGCAAAGCTGCCAGTCTGCGTGTGCGGACCGACATGCCAGCGCCGGCATGTTGTTTTGTTTTCATTATTCTTGGCTCCTGGTTTTTTTGTTTGGCCGGGGAATTGCTGCCGTGCTGGCGCCATTCCCTGAGCCGAAGATTATGCCTGATCGCCGCAGGCTGCAAGCTTGAATTGTTACAGTATGTGCTAAGTCTGATATGAGCCTCGCGTCTGCGGCCGAGCCAGTGTTTTATTGAGACTGAAAGCCGGTATTTATTGTGCCTGTTCACTATTTGTGATTACTCGCGCACAATCGCGACAGGGCAACTCTATCCACGCGGGGACATAATGACATCAGCACAAGGCGATACGCCGGACGTAATTATCATTGGGGCCGGGCTATCCGGCATCGGCGCCGCTGTGCATCTGCAGCGGCATTGTCCGGGAAAGTCTTATCTGATTCTGGAGGCGCGTTCGGCCATGGGTGGCACCTGGGATCTGTTCCGTTACCCGGGAATACGCTCCGACAGTGATATGCACACACTTGGGTATAACTTCAAACCCTGGACGGCGGCCAAAGCCATCGCGGACGGCCCGTCTATCCTGTCGTATGTCCAGGAAACTGCCCGCGAGCATGACATCACGCCGCATATCCGCTTTGGGCATCAATTGCTGGCCGCGAACTGGTCTGATGAAAGCGC
>CANHAR010000273.1 GCA_947458495.1 Gammaproteobacteria bacterium
CTTCTTCTACTTTATTGTTGTCATCAGTTATCAGCCAATTTCGTGACAGCAGTTTGACAGACTCTTTGCCATGATTTTCGATCCCGATGGTATAGGAGAAGGCAAATCGTTTGTTAGCCGGATCTGATTGGTCCGGCAGGTATTGTGTCTGAACGGAAATTTCGATTGCGGATCTGTCGTGACTGGATTCCGGCATCTTTATAAGCTCCTGTACTGCGTCTGGCATCAATCACCTTCAAATATCCGCAACAACGTTTACCGTGTTGCGTCACGTCGCAAGCGACAAATTGCGTTACTAAGCCTGACATAATCGGCAACCGTCAGGTTCTCGGGTCGCAGGGCCAGATCAACTGGCAACGCGTTTGCATCGAGATCGCCAATCATCGGTTTCAGACAATTTCGCAGCGTTTTGCGCCGCTGCGAAAACGCTGTTCTCACCAGGTCCCTCAACAATGTGGTATCCATGGCCTGATCTTTAGTGTGACGGTGCGGAACTAATCGCACAATAGCCGAGGTGACTTTAGGGGCGGGTTTAAATGCCCCCGGTGGCACATCAAACAAATGTTCGACGCTGCAGAAATACTGCACCATCACACTGAGCCGCCCGTATTCATCATCGTCAGGAGTAGCCGCCAGGCGTTGCACCACTTCTTTCTGCAACATAAACGTCATGTCATCAATCAGTGCTTCGGACTCCAGCAGGTGAAAGAGACAGGGTGTGGAAATGTTGTATGGCAAGTTACCGATCACGCGGATACTGCGCGGCAGCTGAGTCAGCGTATGCAGCTCAAATTTGAGGACATCGCCCATGTGCAGCGTAAAGCGCTCGCAGTCGGCAAAGTGATGCTGAAGCCACCCGGCAAGGTCACGGTCGAGCTCCACCACATCCAGCGTTGCGCCACTGTTGACCAGCGGGATGGTGAGCGCACCTTGCCCCGGACCAATCTCCAGCAAATGCTGGCCGGGCTGTGGTGCAATGGCTTGGATGATTTTGCGAATGATGTGGGCATCGTGCAGAAAATTCTGCCCGAAACGCTTGCGAGCCTGATGATCAGGCTGGGTAATCGGGTGTTGACTGCTGTATTGGCTCACGACCCGCTCCATGGTAATTGCCCCGTCGCCCGCTGTTGCGCCTGAATCATCTGACAGGCGGTTTCAATGGCATTCAGCAGGCTGCCGGTGTCAGCGTGTCCGGTGCCGGCAAGATCCAGCGCTGTGCCATGATCGACGGAGGTGCGGATAATCGGCAGTCCCAGCGTGATGTTACTGGCACGGCCAAACCCTTTGTATTTGAGTACCGGTAAACCCTGATCATGGTACATGGCCAGCACGGCATCGGCTTTGCTCAGGTATTTGTCAGTAAACAGGGTGTCTGCGGGCAAGGGCCCCTGCAGGTGCATTCCTTGATCGCGCAGTTTATCCAGCACCGGATTAATGATGTCGATTTCCTCCCGGCCCAGATGGCCGCCTTCACCTGCGTGCGGGTTTAGTCCGCACACCAGGATAAACGGTTGCTCAATGCCAAATTTGCCGCGCAGGTCCGCATCCAGAATGGTCAGCACACTGGTCAGCAACGGCGCGGTAATCGCTGATGCCACATCCTTTAATGGCAGATGAGTCGTGGCCAGTGCCACACGCAATCCCTCGGTGGCCAGCATCATCACCGTCTGTTCAACAGTGCACTGCTCGGCAAGGAATTCCGTATGACCGGAGAATGCAATCCCTGCATCGTTGATGATGCCCTTGTGCACCGGTGCGGTGACCATGGCGTCGACATGTTTGTCCATACACAACTGACAGGCGATGCGCAGGGTTTCCAGGACATAGGTGGCATTGGCGTAGTTCAGGGCGCCTGGCGTGCTCGGTACGTTCAGTGCAACCGGCAGTACCCACAACTCGCCGGCCTTGCTGTGCCGCTCAGTGATGCCGGGTTGCCATACGTGCAGTGTCAAAGGCAGGTTAAGTTGTGTCGCGCGTGACTGCAGGAGTGCCGGATCAGCTATCGCAATCAGCTGGCAGTCGGCCGGCAGGCGCTCTGGCTGCTGAATCAATTGAATCAGCAGTTCAGGACCTATGCCGGCGGGTTCTCCGGGAGTGACAGCCAGTTGCATTGGCATGGTCAATAATCAGTTGATGGTTTTGACGTAGGCTTCGTCCCGGATTTCCAGCATCCAGTTTTCGAGTTCAATATCAAACTTGCGTTGACGTAGTGCGTTCTCCGCCTGCTGGCGCTGATAGTCGCGGCTCAGATCCTGTTCGCGGCGGCCGGTGACCTCCGCAACGTGCCAGCCAAAACTGGTACGGAACGGAGCACTCAGTTGATCTACTTCCATGCTGCGGATCTGTTCTTCAAACTGTGGTGGCATACCGCCGTCACTGACCCAGCCCAGATCACCGCCGGCAACAACAGACATGGTGTCATCGGAAAACTGGCGTGCCAGCACTGCAAAATCTTCGCCGTCAACAATACGTTGATGTACCGATTCAGCAAGACGTCGCGCCTGATCTTCCGTGCGTATTTCGGACGGGGCGATGAGGATGTGGCGCGCCTCAGTCTGTTTGACAAGGCGGGTAGAATCGCCACGTACATCTGACAAACGGATCAGGTGGAAACCGTTGGCGCTGCGGACAGGTTCGTTTATCTGCCCAACGGTCAGGGCAGGCACAATGTCAACAAACAGGCTGGGCAGTTGATCGGCTTTGCGCCATCCCAATTCACCACCACTGACCTGAAAGCCCTGCGGCGGGTTGGCCGCGGCCGACTGTTGAGCCTCCATGCGCACCTGCGCAAAGTCCGCACCCGCTTTCAGTCGGTCATACAACTCACGAGCAAAGGCTTCCTTGGCCTGACGCACTGCCTCTGAATCGGACTCCGGCACCGGGATCAGAATCTGATCGACCAGATAGTCTGGCGACATTGCCATACGACCGGCCTCGGAGCTCAGGTAGTTGTCGATTTCCTGGTCGGTGATGGTGATACGGCGATTGACCATGCCGCGCTGCACTTCGTTGACCGCCAGTTCGCGGCGAATGCGCTCACGGGTCTGTGTGTAGACACCCTGTGCCTGCAACGCACTGACGTACTGCTCAAAGCTCATGTTGCTGCTCTCGGCAAGGTCACTGATCAC
>CANHAR010000274.1 GCA_947458495.1 Gammaproteobacteria bacterium
AACAGATATCGCGGGCCGGTGATTCCGATGTTGCGATGGCCTTGCGCCGGGTGACCGGTCTGACGCTGGTGGATGGCAAATACATTTACGTCCGTGGTCTGGGTGAACGTTACTCCAGTGCCACTCTGAACGGTGCCGAGATCCCATCGCCAGAGCTGAGCAGAAACGTGATTCCGCTGGATTACATCCCGGCATCCATCCTTGAGTCGGTCAAAATTCACAAAGCCTATTCAGCGGATCAGCCAGCAGCGTTTGGTGGCGGTAACGTTGATATCCGTACCCGTGGCACCCCGGATGATCTGGTGTTTGACGTGTCCGTTGGCACCGGCTGGGACTCAGAAAGCGCAGACAAGGGATTGCGTAATCTGGGAGATCAGGGCGGTTTGCCATCATCCATCATGGATGCCATTAACAAATACCAGGGTGATATCAGTCCATCCAACATCACCCGCTTTGAGTTTCCGGGCGTGGGCACACCCACAGCTGCCCAGGCGGCCAGCGGTATCCGCATCAATCGTGATCTGATGCGCACGCTGAATCGTGATATCGGCATTGAAACCGAGCAATCCTTGAAGCCGGACACTAATTTTTCGACCACGCTGGGAAATGCCTGGGATGTGTCTGATGATCTGTCGGTGGGCGCACTTGCCAGCGTCAGCATTGGTGAGTCATCACGCAATGCGGATCAGTTTGAACGCTCATTTTCAAATCCTGAGGAATCATTCAGTGATATCCAGCGGACATTTACCAATGACAGTCTGACCGGCGCGGTGAACCTCAGCGCGACCTGGCAGGGCAGACACACCATCGGCACCAACAGTTACGTGCTGCAGGATGACGAGGACCTGTCATCCATCGTGTTAAGTTTTAACCCGGATTTCCAGCAATCAGGCGGACGTCAGCGTCGTTCAAACGAGACGCGTCTGGAGAAGCGTGAACTGGAAGTGCATCAGTTGACCGGTGAGCATCAATTTGAAGCGTACGATCTTGATCGCATCAATATGCCCGGCATTCTGGATTCAATCACCAGCGTTGATGTGAACTGGTTTTATTCGGATGCCAGGGCCAGCACCAACGTGCCGAACGGCACCTCCGTGCAGGGCACCAATCTGTTGAATCCGGCGACCAATGCAGTGCTGCTGACACAGGTCAACACCGGGTCGTCCGCGCAGTTCTCCTTCCTTGACCTTGAAGATACCGTTGAAAGCATGGGGTATCAGGTGGATGCGCAGTTTGATCTGGGCTTCACCAACGGCACGGTCAGTGGTGGTTACAACCGCAGCCGCAAGGCGCGCGAATACTACGGTTACACGGCCAACATCGTGATGGGTGCGTTTGCACGGGATGGCGTGCCATCAGCTGTGTTTAGCGACCAGAATCTGCAAGACCTGAATAACGGTTTCTTCTTGAACATGGGTTCTAACTTCGGCACCGAGAGTTACATCGCGGGTGAAACCAAAGCGGCCGCCTTCGGTTCAGTGGATGCGTTTTTTATGGACAACTGGCGCGCCACGGCGGGTGTGCGTTGGGAAGATTTCTCCAGGGGCGTGATGCCACTGAATCTGCTGGACTACACCGGTGATTCGCTCCGAGCTGTAATTGCGCAGATGAACCAGCCTGATCAGAACTTTGCCCTGCGTGAAGACGACTTTTACCCGGCCGCCGCGTTGACCTACATGCGCGATGGTTTGTTTGGCACGGATAACTTCCAGGTCAGACTGGGTTACGGAAAAACGGTTGTGCGCCCTGATCTGCGTGAGTTTGCTGACGTGCAGTTTATTGATCCTGAACTTAATGACCGTGTTCAGGGTAACCCGAACCTGAAGTTCTCCGAGATTGATCACGTTGATCTGCGCACTGAGTTGTTTTTTGACAACGGCGACAACCTGACCGTGTCCTTGTTCCACAAAGACATCAGCAACCCGATAGAACGCGTGCAGCGCCCGGGGCCGCAGGATGGACGTCTGCTGAGCTTTGAAAACGCGCTGGCGGGTGAAATCTACGGCATCGAGTTCGAAGGCTTAAAAAACATCGGGCTTGGATTTTTCCTGAGTGGCAACGTGGTATTCAGTGATTCCGAAATCAGCTTCAACGAAGCGGCCTCACAAACCAGTCTGAAGCGTCGATTGACCGGCCATTCTGAAACGGTTGTGAATACTCAGCTGGGTTATGACTCCGACAACGGCAAACACTCGGCGTCGCTGCTGTATAACGTGTTTGGCGAGCGCATATTCTACGGCGGACGTCTGCCTTCTCCTGATGCCTTTGAAAGTCCGTTCCATTCGCTGGATCTGACCTATTCTTTCTTCCCGACCGAGCGCATCACCGTGCGTCTGCGTACGCAGAATCTGCTGGATGAAGACCGAGAGTTCGAGCAGGGCGGCGTAAAAATCATTGAAGTCGACAGTGGCACTCGTGTGCGTGTAGATCTGCAGTGGAAGTTCTGAACATCAGACCAATGGCCGTGGTAAAGATCACCAGCCTGCTGGCGACAGCAGGCGTTTTGGTGTGGTCTGCAACGTATGTCGCCGGTCTAGTCTGGCACGTGCTGGCAACAGACGTGAATGTGTCTGCGACAGAATCACTGCTTGCCAGCAACACCTCCGTTGCAGGCAAGCGCATGGCAGATACTGTTGATCTGCAGCGTTTGCAGTCGGTATTTGTATTGCAGACGCAAGGCCAGCGTGCGGTTGTGGCGGCCGATTCTGATGGTGCCGATTCTGATGTTGGAGCGAACGCCGAACAAACCCGCTTGTCGCTGACACTGCAAGGCGTGGTGCTCAGCAGTGATGCAGCACAGTCCAGGGCCATCATCGGCAGCGGCGATGCGCAGCAGGGTTACAAACCGGGCGACAGCATTGCAGACATGCCCGGCAGTGTTGTGTTGCAGGCGGTGTATGAGCGTTATGTGCTGCTCGACAACAATGGTCGTACCGAGACCCTGCGCATGGATGAAGCGCCCTCTGAAAACGCAACATCTGGCAGTCAGTCACTGTCAGCGCTGACGCAAGTCACAGCGCCGGCAGCAATCACGACAGCTGCCAGCGGCCAAGCACCTTCCAGCGTCCAAGCACCTTCCGCGCCTGGTCAATTCGCCGGCAAG
>CANHAR010000275.1 GCA_947458495.1 Gammaproteobacteria bacterium
ACACGATCATCGCAGGATTACTTTTAATAATTTTGTTTGCCAGCGTTAACCCCGCCACACCGGCGCCGATGATGGCAACATCTGTGCGTCTAGATGTCGGCATAGGGCATCCCGTCAAGATGAACATGGAGCCTGCGGTCGTGTACTTTGTCTGGCGTCGGTCTGGCCTTAAACGGCAGCAAACAGACGACCGGTAGCGCCGACAGTGTCATCAGCAATTTCTGTTGGGTTGAGATAACCGTTCGTCCTCGCCACCACTGGCAACCGTGTTGTCGGAGTTGGCGGCCGATAGCACGGTACAAGATGGCCGCAAGATAGATCGCGATCCTGCTGCCGCGTGGCAAGTAAGTCAGACCTGCAATCCCTGACTCATAAAATCGCTCGGCGCGCTCCAGTTGCAAATCTATCACCCTGGCAACCTGTTCCCGGGTGTCAACAGAGGCACCCGCGAGTGATTCAACAGGGATATCGACCGGAAGGTATCGTCTGCCAATGCCCGCATCCTCTAACACATCTCTCGATATGTTGGTTAACTGCATAGCAATCCCGAGATCGATTGCGAACGGCAGTGCTTCGACATCGCGGACCCCAAGCACAGAGCACATCATGATGCCCACGGTACCTGCGACGCGGTAACAATACCTGTCCAGTGCCTGCTGATCGGTGAGTTCTACCAGGGCGGTATCCTGAATCATTCCATCAATCAAACTCATCACCGCCGCCGTGTCGACACCATGCGCGTCAATCAAGTGCCGGAACAGTGCTGATACCGAGTGAATATCCGCGGTGTCTGTCTGCGAAATTTCAAGCTGAATTGTTGTGAGCGCGCGTCGGATAGCCTCTTTGTCCCGACTGTTGTTATCGGCGATGTCATCAAGTTGACGACATCCTGAGTACAACAGAGCGGCCAACGCTGCCTTGTCTTTGCCAAGGAAAAAGCTCGCCCAGTAAAACGTTTTCCCATTTGCTGACAGCGATGCCATTGCTTGAGTAGACACGCCTGCCATCCTTCAGGTGGTTGCACCATTCAACAGGTTTTCCACCACTTTTGCCGAGGACAACACACCTGGCAGTCCAGCACCGGGGTGAGTGCCCGCGCCTGTAAAGTAGAGGTTGGGGATATCCGGATCGCGGTTGTGATAGCGGAAATAGGCAGATTGCGTCAGCGTCGGTGCAATCGAAAAGCCAGCACCGTGCTCAGAACGGTATCGGTTTTTAAAGTCCTGCGGGGTCATCCAGAAGTCAGCACAGATGGTGTCTCTGAGTCCCGGCAAAATTGTGCGATCCAGCGCCGTCACGATGCGCTCACGCAGTGCCGGTCCCTCAATGGACCAGTCAGTTCCGGATAACAAATTTGATACCGGGCATAACACATAGAAGCTGTCACAATCCGGCGGCGCGAAACTTGGATCCGTAGCAGTCGGGCGGTGCAGATACAGAGAAAAGTCGTCAGGAATAACATGCCTGTCAAAAATATCTGCCAACAACTCCTTATGCCTCGGGCCTAACCAGATTGTGTGATGGGCAATGTCAGAATAGGTTTTTCGTGTACCGAAGTACAAGACGTAAAGCCCCATAGAATACTGCGTCGCAGCATCCGGTCGGCGAATGGGTTGACGCTTGAGATGTGAGGGTAATAACGCCCGATAGGCGTGAGGCGCATCGCCATTAAAGATGACGTTATGGGCTGATATCACCTCGCCTGCGCTCAAGGTAACGCCAGTGGCCCGACCATCGTTAATATTGATCTGATCAACATCACTGTTGAGGCGTATCGCAATGCCCTCTTCAATCATCAATTGCTTCAGCGCCGCCACCAACGCACCGGTACCCCCCATACAAAAATGAATACCCCATTTTCGTTCCAGGTAATGAATCAGCGTATAGATAGACGTTGTGGTGAACGGATTTCCGCCCACTAACAGCGGATGAACTGAGAATACTTTGCGAAGATGTTCGTTTTTAATAAATTTACTGACCAGACCATAAACAGTTAAATAGCTCTTCAGGCGAATTAGTGCAGGGGCCTGCGACATCATCGACGAAAAGCGGGTAAATGGCTTGCTGGAAAGTTCGTCAAATCCAACTTTAAATATTTTTTCAGACAGTTTAAGTAAGGCTTTATAACCAGCAACATCAGCCTCGTTAAATCGCGCGATCTCACGATAGGTGTGCTCGATATCACCTTTGTAGGTGAAATGTTGCTGATCATCAAAATAGAATTCGTACCAGGTATCGAGCGGCACAAATGTCGCGTAGTTGTTTAATTTTTTACCAAACAACTCAAATAATTCTTCGAACATAAAGGGTGCGGTGATGACCGTAGGCCCGGCATCATGGCGAAAGCCTTCTTTTTCGAATACCTGTGCTCGCCCACCTAACTGATCAAGACGATCAAGTAATGTGACCTTATGCCCCATGGCGCGGCAACGCAATGCCACTGCTATGCCGCCAAAACCTGCACCCACAACCAAGGTATCGGTCAACTGTTTAAATCCTTTCTGATCAATACAGCAACATTTGTGTCTGTCAGTTCTGAATCCAGCCATTGATGGAACTTCGACAGCACACTCTGGATCTCGCTGGGCAGTCGGTTCAGTTCGCTGCTTGCAGTATTAAAATGGAACTGCAGTCGTTGCGCTGTGTAGGCAAGCGATTGGGATTGCCTGACAAACTGCCACCACTGCAAAGATTCCGGCGAATTGCATGACACTTTTGCTGATCGTATCCGATCACTCCATTGGTCGAACCTTGCTTGCACCGGCGCATTTAAACTATCTCTGAAACACGCTATTAACGCGTTGGGGCGACAATTAGCGAGGTCAGAGCACAGTTCGTTATTGCTCTGTGATGCCAAAAAATTGTGCAAGTCATTGATGATCTGAAAGCAGGTGGCAGCGTTCGCGAAGTAGGATTCTACCCGTTGCTGGTCAACAGCATATCCGGTGAGTATGGCCGCGCCAGTGATCGGCAGACTCAGCAGCGGCGCTGTTTTTTGCACGGCAATTTCGCAGTATCGGGCCCATGATGGGTAGCCCGACATGTTAAATTCAGAC
>CANHAR010000276.1 GCA_947458495.1 Gammaproteobacteria bacterium
AGTCTGCTTTTTCCTGGGATTGGTAAACAAGGTATCTGTGTCCCCGTACTCGACCATGTTGCCCATGTACATAAAGGCCGTGTAATCGGACACACGCGCAGCCTGCTGCATGTTGTGGGTCACAATAATGATTGTGTAATCCTGTTTGAGTTCGTTGATCAACTCTTCAATCTTGAGTGTCGAGATCGGATCCAGAGCCGAGGCTGGCTCGTCCAGCAAGATCACTTCCGGTTCTATTGCTATCGCCCTTGCAATCACCAGACGCTGCTGTTGTCCACCTGACATGCGAAATGCATTTTCCTGTAACCGGTCCTTAACCTCATCCCAGAGCGCTGCTGCCCGCAGCGACTTCTCAACAACCTCGTCAAGCACACGACGCGAAGTCACGCCTTGCAGGCGCAAACCATAGGCGACATTTTCATAAATGGTTTTGGGAAAGGGATTGGGTTTCTGGAATACCATGCCCACACTTCGTCGCAAATCAGCAACATCAACGTCACGGTCGTAGATGTTTTTGCCATCCATCACAATCTCGCCTTCAATACGGCAGATATCCACCAGATCGTTCATGCGATTAAAGCAGCGCAGCAGCGTCGACTTTCCGCAACCAGACGGCCCGATAAACGCGGTCACACGCTTTTCAGGGATCATCAAATTGATGTTTTTTAATGCCTGGTCAGCATCGTAAAAAAGGTTGAGGTTGTTGACCTGTATCTTGGCTACCTCATCATTCAATGACATGGTTTCGCGCTCACCGATCTTGCGAGCAGAAGCGGGCGAAATCGACGGGCGGTCGCGTCGGTTTGCAGGGTCTTGAGGAGCTGTCGCCGCATCACCTTTGAGTGTTGTTGTCTGATCACCAGTCATGTCATATCCTGTTGTTTCAATAGGCATTTTCTTAATATTTATTACTATTCGCCGGCGCTGCGATAACGCTCGCGCAAGCTGTTTCGAATACTGATGGCTGCAAGGTTAAGCACCATAATCAGGATCACCAGAACCAACGCGGTGGCATAGACCAGGGGTCTGGCGGCTTCCACATTGGGACTTTGGAAACCAACGTCGTAAATATGAAATCCGAGGTGCATGATCTTGCGATCAAGATGCAGGAATGGGAATGTCGCATCGATAGGCAATGCCGGTGCGAGTTTCACCACTCCCACCAGCATCAAGGGTGCAACTTCACCTGCCGCACGTGCGATAGCCAGAATCAATCCGGTCATCATCGCGGGCGTTGCCAGCGGAACAACCACTTTCCAGAGAGTTTCCGACTTGGTGGCGCCCAGCGCCAGACTGCCCTGACGAATGGTACTGGGTATTCGCGCCAAGCCCTCTTCCGTGGATACAATCACGATGGGCAGCGTCAGCAACGCCAGTGTCAGTGACGCCCAGATCAAACCGGGCGTCCCAAACGTAGGTGTCGGCAAGGCTGTCTCATAAAACAGCTGATCCAGGCTGCCACCCAGGTAATACACAAAAAATCCCAAACCAAACACACCGTACACAATCGATGGCACACCCGCGAGGTTGTAAACCGAAATACGGATAATGCGCGTCATGGTTCCCTGTTTTGCGTACTCGCGCAGATAGATGGCTGCCAGAATACCAAAGGGCGTCACAATAATTGACATCACCAGTACCATGGTGACAGTGCCGAAAATCGCCGGGAAGATACCGCCTTCGGTATTGGCTTCACGCGGATCTTCGGTCAAAAATTCCCACAAACGTTCAAAGTACTGAGCGGTTTTGCCAAAAACTGACATGGCATTTGGCTCGGTTACCCGCATGATTGCTGCCAACGAGATGTCAACTGCGTTGCCGTCTGACATTTCCATTTTTAACGTGTCACGGCGGGTACTTGCATAAATAACATCGAGCTCTTGGCGCAGTACCGCATACTGTTCATCCAGTGCGGCCCTTTCAGCAGCAATTCTATCCAGCTCGATAGCCCGGATATCAGCCGGAGTTTCATCCAGCTCAAGACGTCTGGCATCGAGTCGCAAGTCATCCAGGCTGGTATTGATGCGTCCAATGGTTCCGCGTTCAAGTCGACGAATTTCTTCGTGCAGCTCAAGACTGCGCGTTATCGCCGCTTGCAGCTCCGGCATAAAATTGTCGGACTCCGGGGTAGCGACCTCCACTCCTTCACGCAACAGCGCCAGCGGACGACCGTAAAAGTTGCCCCACTCCCGACGCTCTATCACCATAATGTCCTGCGGATACTGCCAGGGCTGCATGCCCAACCCCAGGTACCATGCAAAGTCCCGGTCGGTCTGGTCACGGTTGCCCAACTTGATCAAGTGACGTGTCACAAGATCGATGTCGTCCGGAACTGCTTCGCCTGAATCGCGGGCAATGGCAGCAGGCACAGTTTCACTGCGCACAATCTCGCCGATGAGAGTGCTTTGTTCACCGTCTGCATTTGACAGATTGATCAGTGCGACATCGGATGGCCAGAAATGGCCAAACCCGCGCACTGCAATCAATCCAATCAAACCAACAACCATGATCATGCTGAAGGCAACCGCACCGCCATTCAGCCATATCCATGGAGTCCCGCTTTTGAACCACTGACGCATGTAACCCATTATGTTGTGCTCGTCCCTCATATCGACTGTCTGGATTTACAGATTGCTATAACGTTCTCTCAAGCGCTGTCGGATGATTTCCGCCAAGGTATTCACAATAAACGTCAGCGCCAGCAACACCAGGGCAGCCAGGAACAATACCCGGAAGTGCGATGAGCCCACCGCTGTTTCCGGCAACTCAACTGCAATGTTGGCGGATAACGTGCGCATTCCCTCAAAGATATTAAAGTTCACCACCGGGCTATTACCGGTGGCCATCAATACAATCATGGTTTCACCGACCGCTCGCCCGAAACCCATCATCACCGCCGAAAACATGCCAGGACTTGCCGTCGGCAACACCACTCCCATAACTGTTTGCCAACGTGTTGCACCCAGCGCCAACGAACCTTGTGTCAGGTGCCTGGGCACCGTAAAGACGGCATCTTCGGCGATGGAGAAAATGGTCGGGATAAC
>CANHAR010000277.1 GCA_947458495.1 Gammaproteobacteria bacterium
CACCCGCCAGTGCCGGTGACAAACCTGCAGGAAACAGTGAATGAAAGAGTCGATTCATCAGAAACTTGAGTTGCTGGCAGACCGCTGCCAGGAGCTGGAAGCGCTGCTCAGTGATGCGGAGACTATCTCGGATCAGGAAAAATTTCGGAGTTTATCCCGCGAATTTTCCGATCTTGAGCCGATTGTGCTGGAGTTTAAACGCTATCTGGGTGCAACTGCAGACTTTGCGCTGACGCAGGAGATGTTAAAAGACAGCGATCCGGACATGCGTGAAATGGCCGAAGAAGAGTACAAATCACTGCGTTACCAGTTAGAGACG
Source organism: Gammaproteobacteria bacterium (assembly GCA_947458495.1). Taxonomy (GTDB): domain Bacteria; phylum Pseudomonadota; class Gammaproteobacteria; order Pseudomonadales; family Pseudohongiellaceae; genus Pseudohongiella. The sequence continues at coordinate 320 of CANHAR010000277.1, forward strand.
CTCGAGTTATCACTGCAGAAGTTGTTGCTGCCCAAAGATGAAAAGGACAGCATGAATGTTTTTCTGGAGATCCGGGCGGGTACTGGTGGCGATGAGGCAGCAATTTTCGCCGGCGATCTGTTTCGCATGTACTCGAGATACGCTGAGCGTCAGGGCTGGCGTCTTGAGGTAATCAGCGAGCGTCCCGGCGAGCATGGTGGTTACAAAGAGATCATCACCCGCGTTGAAGGCCGCCAGGTATTCGGGCAACTCAAATTCGAATCCGGCGCTCACCGGGTACAGCGTGTGCCTGATACTGAAACTCAGGGACGTATCCATACCTCTGCGTGCACGGTTGCTATCCTGCCCGCCTCGGACGAGCTGGCAGAGATTGAAATCAACAAAGCGGATCTGCGCGTAGACACGTTCAGAGCCAGCGGAGCTGGAGGGCAACACATCAACAAGACGGATTCCGCGATTCGCATTGTGCACATTCCCAGCGGATTGGTGGTTGAGTGCCAGGAAGAGCGTTCCCAGCACAAGAACCGTGCACGTGCCATGTCACTGCTGCATGCCCGTCTGAACGATATGCAGCAGGCTGCCGCGGATAAGCAACAGTCTGATGCTCGAAGGCTGTTGGTTGGTTCAGGTGACCGCTCTGAAAGAATCCGCACCTATAATTACCCGCAGGGACGTGTTACTGATCATCGTATCAACCTGACCATCTACAAGCTTGATGAGGTCATGGAAGGCGAGCTTGATGCTGTGATTCAACCGCTGATTCAGGAATACCAGGCCGATCAGCTCGCTGAACTGGCGGCCTGAATTTATGTCGCAGACGCTGCAGCAGGCAATCGACTGGGCCTTTGAAGAGTTGCAGGCGCTTGATGCTCCCCGCGTTGACGCAGAGTGGTTAATGATGCACGTGCTTGATTGCAGACGCACACGCCTGTTGACACACGCCGACTTACTGCTGTCACAGGCACAATGGATGCAGTATCAACAGGTTGTGGCGCGTCGCAAGATCGGCGAACCGGTCGCTTACATCACCGGCGCGCGCGGTTTTTGGACGCTTGATCTCTGCGTGACTCCGGATGTGCTGATTCCAAGAGCCGACACTGAACTGCTGGTAGAACAGGTGCTGGCTCTGGCTGATAATAACCAGTTCAGGGTGGTCGCTGATCTCGGGACCGGCAGCGGAGCCATCGCGTTGGCGATCGCGAGTGAGCGACCTGATTGGCGCATCATCGCTGTTGATTTCAGTGAAGCAGCCTTGACGGTTGCGCGCAAAAATGCGCGGTTGAATCATCTGTATCACGTCGAATTTTTCAAAGGAGACTGGTGTAGTGCCTTGCCAGAGGCGTTACAGCCGCACATTTTGGTCAGCAATCCGCCGTACATCGATGCTGACGATCCGCACCTGACAACGGGAGATTTACGCTTTGAACCACGGTCAGCGCTTCGGGCAGCCGACAACGGCCTCAGCGATCTGCGCACGCTCAGCACTCAGGCCTTTTTAAAGCTGAGGGACGGGGGCTGGGTGTTGTTGGAGCATGGTTATAATCAAGGCGCAGCGGTGCGCCAGATGCTGCAGCTTTCGGGGTTTAACACAATCAGGACTCTGCAGGATATTGGTAGTCAAGACAGAGTGACCATGGGCAAAAAGCCGGAGATTGCTGACCATGAATGACAAACAACTGCTGCGCTACAGCAGGCAGATTATGTTGCCGGCCTTTGATATCGAAGGGCAGCAGCGTTTGTTGTCGGCGACGGTGCTGATTGTCGGATTGGGAGGTCTGGGCAGTCCGGTGTCGATGTATCTGGCAGCGGCTGGTGTCGGACACTTGATCCTGGTTGATGATGACCTGGTTGATCTTAGTAATCTGCAACGTCAAATCGTACATACTGAACAAGCCGTGGGCGTCAGCAAAGTTGAGTCAGCCGCAGCGACTCTGAGCGCGCTTAATCACGATATTCGCATCACAGGGATGCAGCAGCGGCTGGATGAATCTTCGCTGGCAGAACTGCTGGCGGGGGGTGTTGACCTGGTTGTGGATGCTTGTGACAACTTTAATACGCGGTTTGTTATCAATCAGGCTTGTGTTAATGCCGGTGTTCCGCTGGTCTCTGGAGCGGCTATCAGGCTGGAAGGCCAAGTCGCTGTATTTGACTCCCGTAGGGCGCATAGCCCGTGTTATCAATGTCTTTACCGTGCGGGCGACGATGAGCAGATGAGTTGTGCCCGCAACGGTGTGCTTGCGCCGTTGGTCGGTGTTATCGGAAGCATGCAGGCATTGGAAGCAATCAAGCTGCTGACCGGTCTCGGACAGGATCTTTGTGGCAGATTATTGTTATTCGACGCGTTCAGCAGTTTGTGGCGCGAACTGCGTTTGCCAAGGGATCCGGCTTGTCCGGCCTGCGGGCAACGCCATCAGTCTGCCGCGCTTGATGCGCCGGATACACAGGCGCTATGATGCGGACGCGACTTACCAGACGACTATTCAGCAATAAATCAGCGATAAAAAGGCAACGTTAGATGCAAAAAACGGAAGCAAATGAGCAGCAAGCAGTTTTAGACATCCAACCGGTCTCAGATCCCGACACAGATTTGCCAGACGTTCCTGCGCAACAGGAACTGGCAGCAGAGCCAGAACCCACGCCGGTAGCTGAACAAGTATCCGTATCACAAACTGCAATTGAACCCGCGCTTGAACCAGAACCAGAGACCTCTCCCATAGAA
>CANHAR010000278.1 GCA_947458495.1 Gammaproteobacteria bacterium
AGTGTTATTTTTGGATTGGCAAGTTTTGCTGAGGGAGTGGATCTGCCAGGTCGGAATTGTTAACACGTGCTTATCGCAAAAATACCGTATTCAGTTCCGAATGACCCCATAGAGGCGACCTTGGCACAGTGGGTAGAACAGCAAGGCAGAAATGCATTTATGACGTTATCGGTGCCCGAAGCCTCGTTCAGACTGGTTCAGGCAGCAGGTCGGTTGCTTCGCAGTGAAACGGATACCGGTCGGATTACAGTCTTTGATGAACGTCTCATCAACAAATTCTATGGTAAGTCTATTCTTGCCTCACTGCCGCCATTTTCGCGGGAGATATTCCCCGACTGGCTTGAGCAGCCCCAGCCACTGACAGCCCGGATGTAATCAGCGCCTGGACTGTGTGTAGGCAATGCCATTTCGTTTGTCTATGTAATACCCGCCTGCGGCGCCTGCTACCAGACCCATCAGCGTTAACATCAACACATTGTTAAGCATTGCTCCGAGACCAAAACCCAGAAAAACCCCACAAGTGATACACATCGCCATAAAGCTGGTGGCCTTCAATCTGGTCTTTGCTTTTGTTGGCTTTTTACGGCTGGATTGACTCATTGGTTGCTCCCTCGGTAATGGTTTGCAGGGGTAGGTTGACCGTCGAAGTATCAACAGTCCTAATGTGGTAGATGCGCACGCTGCCTTCTGGCTGACGACTGATGCTGTTAGCAAGACTGAGCCCGGAGACCACCCTGCCAATCACAGTGTGAGTCGCCATCAACCAGGGAGTGTCAATCAGGGTAATAATCAGTCCTGCATCATTGGTACCCGGCCCGGTATTTGCCATCAACAGGCTGCCAGCAAGAGGGCGGCGCGAGGGCAAAGACGCGTTGTACCGATATCCAGCCAACTCATGAACCTGCATGATGTTCATTGTGCCAAGTCTTGCTGTGATCCGCTCTTGCTGGGCGATGGCCTGCTCGGTGCTGCGAATATCCAAACTCCGGTAGAAGGGTACCAGTACTCTGTTCTGAAAATCAGCGGTATCAGCGATATTCATCCACGGATGAGGCCGTCCAAGACTGTCCAGAAGCGGCTGTTGTTCAAGACCCAAACCTCGTGCATTTATTTCATCTGCAATGGCGGGTGGCCGTTCACGTCCAGCTCTCTCGGCAGCTCCGGTCTGCAAAAACGTTCCGGGTACAACCCTGTGAAATGTTAGACCATCATAGTAGCGCCGTTCATTGCCCTGTGGCATCAACTGACCGTTGGCCAGATCGAGAATTCTGCGAACATTCAACGGAGCGGCATCAGGAAACAGCTCAACATAGATATCGCCTTCCGACGATGAAATTTCCAGCAACGGGTTTACCGGATTCTCAAGCAGTGGCAGCAGTTGTTCAGGCAAGGTTTGCGCGTTACCTGCGGTCATTAATAGCAGGGCCACCCATGAGACACACAACACATGAAGACGTGGGAATACAGGTGTTTTATTGTTGATGTTGTTCATGACACGCAGACTGTTGATAAGTGAGTGGCAATAGTAAAGGATCAGCGCAGCTCGGTCACCTGTGCGCAGAGCGCAGCGAGGGCCTGCGGAGTATCAATATCCTGCAAAATACCCGGGTCATCGGTATCAAGTTCAATTATGGAATCCGGGTGCGACTGCAGTACATGCCTGGCACCGGTATCACCCTGACAGATCTGCAGCTCAGGGAAAAAATGCCTGCCAAAGATGACAGGATGCCCTCGGGCAGATTGATATGTAGGGATAATTATATGCTGCGAACGTCCTGCAGACAGCAGCCGCGTAAGAGTGTCATGCCTTACAAATGGCATATCACCCAGACAAATCATTGCGCTTTGCCACATTGACGGAATATGCCTTATTCCACACGCCAGCGTGTGCCCCATACCAAACCGGGCATCTTCGCACAGAAAAAGAAACGACCGATGAGACGCTGGAATGAAGTCATAGACCCCTTGTTCCAACAACTCCCTTCTACCTATAACTATTATGTTTTCAGTTGTTTGAAGAAGATTAGCAAAGGTCTTTCTTAGAATGGTATTGCCGTCAGGCAATGCAGCATTTAACTTTATGCTGCCAAAACGCACGCTGAACCCGGCAGCCAGCAACACTGCCCCGGACAGGTTATCTACTGGATTTGGCTCGCTTGGAGTGGTCAGTTTTGTGTGTGTTTCAGCCACCTAATCTCCACGTTACATTGGTGTCCGGCCCCCATGGCATGTCGATACACCACAGAGACCGGACCCTTTGTAATTTCGACAGGGCTTATTCCCAGCTCAGAGCGCCACCAGTTTGGTACTCGATCACCCGGGTTTCAAAAAAATTCTTTTCTTTACGCAGATCCATGATTTCAGACATCCACGGGAAAGGATTTTTCACACCTTTGAACTGCTCCAGCAAACCAATCTGCACCAGGCGACGGTTGGCTATGAACTGCAGGTATTCTTCCATCATTACCGCATTCATTCCCAACACACCGCGGGGCATGGTGTCACGCGCGTATTCGATTTCCAGTTGTGTCGCCTGCAGAATCATCTGTGTTGCTTCACGCTTCATGGCGTCGTCCCACAGATGCGGATTCTCAATCTTGATCTGGTTGATCACATCGATGCCAAAATTCAGGTGCATGGACTCATCGCGCAGAATGTACTGGAACTGTTCCGAGGTACCAGTCATCTTGTTACGGCGGCCCATGGACAGAATCTGTGAAAAACCGCAGTAGAAGAAAATACCTTCCAGACAGCAGTAAAATGCGATCAGATTCTTCAGAAGCGCTTTATCCGTTTCCTGCGTGCCCGTGGTGAAATTCGGATCGTTAAGCTCTTTTGTATACTTCAGACCCCACGACGCTTTTTTCGCAACCGAAGGAACCTCGTGATACATATTGAAGATTTCACCTTCATCCATACCTAATGACTCAATGCAGTACTGGTAGGCTTGGGTGTGGATAGCTTCTTCAAAGGCCTGGCGCAGAATGTACTGACGGCACTCAGGGTTGGTGATAAGGCG